>NZ_DJTF01000135.1:0-25848 GCF_002438125.1 Pseudomonas sp. UBA6315 | reverse complement strand
GCGAACAGGGAAAGTACGGCGATATCCATCATGGCGCGGTTCCAGGCAGTGAAGGCAGACTGCAAGGCTAATCAAAGCGCCGCGCTTGTGTTGAAATGCCATATTGCGAAAACTGCAACGAGGAACCCTCCATGGCATTGGACATGCTGCGCGAAATCCAGGCATTCGTCAGCGTTGCGCACAAGCGCAGCTTCGTCGCCGCGGCGCGCGCCCTGGGCCGCTCGCCCAGCGCCATCACCCGCGCGGTACAAACCCTGGAAGACCACACCGGGTGCAAGCTGCTGGTGCGCAACGCCAACGCCGTGACCCTAAGCGAAGCCGGCGAGCGCCTGCTGCCGCACGCCGAACGCTTGCTGGATGTGCAACGCGATGCTGCCGATGAACTGGCCGCGCTCAGCGGCAGCGCCCAGGGCTGGATCCGCTTCGCGGTGCCGCAGCTGCTCGCCGAGCATGTGCTGCCCGGCATGCTGGCTGCCTTTTCCCAGCGCCACCCGCAGGTGACTCTGGACGTGCAGTACCGTGACGAGGCCATCGACCCGTTGCAGGGCAAGCTCGATTTCGTGGTGCGCGGCGCATTCCCGCAGTCGAGCGAGTTGATCGGCTACCCCTTGTGGCGCTACCGCCGGCACCTCTACGCCAGCCCCGGCTACCTGGCCCGCGCCGGCATACCCCAGGAGCCTGAGCAGCTGGCGGACCACGCGCTAATCCTGCACACCGCGCCGCGCATCCTCAAGGCCTGGCACTTCAGCCGTGACGGGCGCATCACCAGCTTGCGCCCGCACCCACGCCTGCGCCTGAACTCGGGCGATGCGGTCTACCACAGCGCCCTGGCCGGGGCCGGCATTGCGCGCCTGGCGGATTGGGTGGGCGAAGCTCAGGTAAAGGCCGGGCGCCTGGTACGGGTGTGCGCCGATTACCGGCTGACCTCCAGCACCGGGCAAGACCCGCAGATGCACGCGGTGTACCCCGCCGGCGAGCTGCCGGCGCGCGTGCGTGAACTGTTGCTGGCCCTGCGCCAGGCCGGTGAGGCGGCCAGTGAACAGCCCTGATAATGGCTGTTCAAATTCTGTCCAATTTAACAGAGCCCGCCGCCCGCTTGGCCTACAGCGTTTTATCCACAGACCTACCCACGTTTTTTGTGGACAGATTTCCTCATGCAAAGAAGGACTTATCTCACCGCCAGCAGCGCCGCATTCGCAGCCCGCACCAGCTCGATCCAATCACCCGCGCTGATCACCCCCGCATGCTCCAGCGCTTCGGCGCTGCGCAGGGCCTGATCGTACTCATCCTCGTCGAGAATGCCGTTGGCGAGAAAACGGCTACGCCACTCCAGCATGGCTGAAGTGGCCTTCTTGCATTCCATCTATGTATTGGCTCCCAGGCAAATGGCCGGCTCGCTGTCGCGACCCATTGTGACGCGGGAGACTACACGAGCCATTTGCACTTGAGAACGACTTGCAGCGACCACCGGTCCAGTGGTGCAACCGGGTAGTACTGCCTGGCGTGGGCTCAGCTTGGCGGAATGGTGCCGAGCAAGCCAATCAGAATGGTCAGCAGCAGAAAGCCACCCAGAAACAGTGCGAGCTTGCCCATCGGAACCTCTTCAAAGTGATGTTGGGACAGGCACATTGTCGACTTCAGGCTGATACGGTTACAGATTCAGGTTCGACGAAAAAAAGCGGATCAGATGGGTTGGCGAGCCAACGGAGCGGGGCCTGGGCACTGGCCGGATGGCGGGGGACACTCGGGCGGATGCCGGAGCAATTGCTACATAAGGTTTCCATCACCAATGAAACACCTGTTTGGCCAACGCCAGCGCGCCGGCCTGCCACTGCACGCCTGCAACCCCCGCCCTGCGCGGGCCGGGCCTGCAAGTACGCGTTAACGATCAGAAACATTTGCAGTGCGGATTTGTAGGAAAGTTTTCTCGTGAATGTAGGAAAAATGCAGGTAACTGCCTTCTCCTGTATGAACGCCCAGTTTGATCAGGGTTTTCGAGCTGCTACGGTCCTTTTTCCTACAACGGCAAGGACGCCTACCGCGCTTGAGAAACATATGGATACGTACACAGCCGCTGCCCTGAAACTGCAAAAGACCCTCCTCACCCTGCGCCAGACCCGTGACCGGCTGCGAGCCGCAGGCAACGACGAAGAAGCCGATGAGCTTGCACTGAAAATCGCCCGCGTCGAGGAAACCCTGGCGCAGCTGCCGGCCGCGCTGCAATCGCCCACCCTGCAGTGAAAGCCTGCAGGGGCTTGCGCAGCCAGCCCCTGCCCTGCTGTCGATGAAGGCCCTTCAGCTCACCCGACGCGCAGGCGCGTGGCTGCGCTGCTTCTCCTCCCAGTCACCCACCAGCCCTATCGCGACCTCGGCAGCTGCCAGCGGCGTGCGCCCGCGCACCAGGTCTGCGGCGCGTTCGGCGAGCATGATGGTCGGTGCGTTGAGGTTGCCGTTGGGTTCGCTGGGGAACACCGACGAATCGATCACCCGCAACCCTTGCAGCCCATGCACGCGCAACTGCGAATCGACCACCGCCATGTCGTCCTCGCCCATGCGGCAGGAGCCGCAAGGGTGCATGGTGCTTTCCATGTTGGCGCGCACGAAGGCATCGATCTGCTCGTCGGTCTGCACATGCGCCCCTGGCGCCAGCTCCTCGCCACGGAACCGGTCCATGGCCGGCTGGCCGATGATTTCGCGGGTCAGGCGCACGCAGCGGCGGAAGCCTTCGCGGTCTTCTTCGCGCTCCAGGTAGTTGAAGCGGATTTCCGGGTGCTGGTACGGGTCGCCCGACAGCGCCCGCACGTGGCCGCGGCTCTTGGGCTTGTTAGGCCCGGTGAGCACCATGAAGCCATGCCCCTTGAACGGTTTGTTGCCGTCATAGCGCATGGCCGCCGGCAGGAAGTGGAACTGGATATCAGGCCAGCGCAGGCCCTTGGCCGAGCGGATGAAACCACCCGCCTCGAAATGGTTGCTGGCGCCCAGGCCGTCCTTGAACAACAGCCAGCGCAGGCCGATCAGCGCCTTGCCCAGCAGGCTCATCTTGCCATTGAGGGTGACCGGCTCCTTGCAGGCGTACTGGATGTAGATTTCCGAATGGTCCTGCAGGTTTTCGCCCACCCCCGGCAGGTCGTGGCGCACCTCGATGCCGGCCTTGCGCAATACCGCCTCGGGGCCTATGCCTGAGCGCTGCAGCAGGTGCGGCGAGCCGATCGGGCCGGACGCCACCAGCACCTCGCGGTTGCAGTACACCTTGTGGGTCTGCCCGCCTTGGTCGTATTCCACCCCCACCGCACGCTTGCCCTCGAGCAGGATGCGCCGGGTCATGGCGTGGGTGACCACGGTCAGGTTGGGCCGGCTCATGGCCGGGCGCAGGTAGGCGTTGGCCGTGGACCAGCGCACGCCGTCCTTGACCGTCATGTGCATGGCGCCGAAGCCTTCCTGCATGTAGCCGTTGCAGTCGTCGGTCTTGATGTAGCCGGCCTCGGCGCCGGCCTCGATCCAGGCGCCATACAGTGGGTTTTGCATGTTGTTGCCGTTGTTGGTGGCCAGCGGGCCACTGGCGCCGCGGTAATCGTCGCCGCCGAACTTGTACTGCTCGGCACGCTTGAAATACGGCAGGCAGTTGCGATAGCCCCAGCCCTTGGCCCCCAGGCTTTCCCACTCGTCGAAGTCATGGGCATGGCCGCGGATGTACACCAGGCCATTGATCGACGACGAGCCACCCAGCACCTTGCCCCGCGGGCAATGCAGGCGGCGGCCGTCCAGGTGCTGCTCGGAGGCGGTCTCGTAGTGCCAGTTGTACTTCTTGGTGTTCATCGGCAAGGAGAAGGCGCTGGGCATCTGGATCAGCACGCTGCGGTCGCTGCCGCCGTATTCGAGCACCAGCACCGAGGTGCTGGCATCCTCGCTCAGCCGGCTGGCCAGGACACAACCGGCAGACCCGGCACCGATGATGATGTAGTCGTATTTTTTAGTCATTGCTGTAGCCCTTGGCACCCAGGCCCGCTGCCTCGACGGTGCATTCATTGCGCGGTGGATAGCCGCCCCAGCCCAGGCGAGCGGCCAACGCACGGGTCAACCCGTAGTGGACCAACCCGGCCAGCAGGCAGGACGGCAAGGAAGCGGTGATGAAGCTGAAGTAAGGGGTGTGGGCCAGCGTCTGCGGGTTGAACACCACCACGTAGATGGCAAAGCCCGCCACCAGCGCGAGCAGCGCGATGGGGTTGAAGCCCTTGCAGAAGCGCAGCGGCGAAGCGTGCTGCGCGGCGTACAAGTGGCGCAGGTTCAGGCGCTGGCGGCGCAGGAAGAAGTAGTCGGCGATGCCGATGCCGGCCAGGGCGCTGTTGAGGGCGGAGGTCCACACCAGAAAGATGAAGAAGCCGTCGTAGATGCCCGGCAGCAACAGCACGATGCCCACCGGGATCACGCAGAACAGCGCGATCAGCAAACCCCAGCGCATCGCCCGCATCCGCTCACCGGCCAGTTGGCGCAAGCCGATCACTGCGGTGTAGAGGATATTGACCATGCCGGTGAGGTTGGCCAGCGCCAGGAAACTCAGCGCTACCACGCCAAAACCAAGGCCGCCGGCCAGGCGCATCCAGGTGGTGGGGTCGCTGCTGCCCAGGGTCGAGGCGGCGAACAGGCTGACCGTCTCGCCCAGCGAGGCTGCGCCGAAGATGCCGACCAGGTTGGGCCAGAAGGCGGTGCGCTGGTTGCGGCACAAGCGCGACAAATTGCCCAGGTAAGGCCACCAGGAAAAGCCCGCGGCGATGTTGATTTCAACCGCGATCATGAAGTTGACGTGGGGGTCTTCGAACGGCGGCTGCAAGGGCGGCATGGCCAGCAGCTCAGCGATGCTGAAGCGCTGGGCGATCAGGAACATCAGCGCCAGCATGATCAGGATCAGGCTGGGCGCGATCACCGCGCTCAGGCGCCGGATCATGTCCGGCCCGCGCATGGCCACCGCCGCTGCCAGCACGATCGCCAGCAGGCCGCCAGCGGTGACGATCCAGCCATCGCCCGCAGCGGCCGGGCGCTGCTGCACCAGGGTGTCGAGGTTGTCCAGGGCACGCCCGCACATCAGGCCCAGCACCGCCAGCCAGCCCATGGTCAGCACCACCACCGACAGCACATACACCAGCCGGCTGCCATTGATGCCGAACATGCTGCGCAGGAAGGTGAACTGCTCCAGCCCATACTTGCCGCACGGCAGGCTGGTGGAACTGGCGGCGAGGATCACCCCGATGATGTTGCCGATGACCACCGCGCAGATGCCCTGGCGCGGCCCGACGAACAACGCGGTGGCGCCGCCGATGAGAAACACCCAGGTGGCCACGGCCAGCGCCGAGTTGGCGTAGGCGAACCCCCAAAAACCCCAGACCCGCTCGCTGGGCAGCAAGGGCGTGTCGCCACGCTCGGCGCCCAGGCGAAATTCCGCTTCACGGGACGTGTTCATGGCCGGCCTCCCCACAGGTAGAAGCCGATGATCACGGCCAGTGCCAGCAAGGCCACCAGCAGGGCGTCGGTCGCGGTCAGCGCCCCCGGCCAGCGCGGGCCGGCCTGCAGTTCTTCATAGGCGCGCAGGCGCCTGTCCAGGTCTTGCGCACGCTCCACATCGACTTCGCTGCTCATGGGCATCACCTCGTAGGTTCTTGTTCTTGGAATATGATGCAAGCCGATTCGGCCGCGCCGCCGCCTCACGGCAACGGCGCTGGCCGCCCTGTCGCTAGGGCAAGGTGATCCACACGGCTTTGGTTTCCAGCAGGAACTCCAGCTGCTCGGCACCCATGTCCTTGCCGTAGCCCGATTGCTTGTAGCCACCGAACGGCATGGACGGGTCCAGGGTGCTGTGCGCGTTGACGTACACGGTGCCGGCGCGCAGTTGCGGGATCAGGCCATGGACGCGGCCCAGGTCATTGGAATACAGCGCCGCCGCCAGGCCGAACGCCGAGTCGTTGGCCAGGGCCAGCGCCTCTTCCTGGCTGTCGAACGCTTGGGTGACCAGCACCGGGCCGAAGATTTCTTCTTGCACCACGCGCATGTCGTTGCGGCAGTTGGCGAAGATGGTCGGCTGCACATAGAAACCCGGGCCCGCGATAGGCTCACCGCCGTAGTACAGCTGTGCGCCTTCGGCCTGCCCGAGGGAAATGTAGCCGAGCACGCTTTGCTGCTGCTTGCGCGACACCATCGGGCTGATGAAGCAGTCCGGATCGAGGCCGGGGGCGATCTTCAGGGTGGCGGTGTAGTCGGCCAACGCCTGCAAAAATTGTGGGTAGATGCTGCGCTCGATGTAGGCACGGGTGCCGGCATCGCAGACCTGCCCGGAATTGAAGAACACGCCGTTGGCCACCGCCTGCGCCGCCGCCGGGATATCGGCATCGGCGAACACGATCACCGGCGATTTGCCGCCCAGCTCCAGGGTCAGGCGCTTCATCTGGTCCATCGACGCCTTGCCCACCGAGCAGCCGACCGGGGTCGAGCCGGTGAAGCTCAGCTTGTCGATGCCCGGGTGGCTGGTCATCGCCGTGCCGACCACGCTGCCGCGCCCGGTGACGATGTTGATCACGCCGGCGGGGATGCCGGCCTCCTCCACCAGTTCGGCGAAGCGCAAGGCCGACAGGGAAGTCAGCTCGGCCGGCTTCACCACCACCGTGCAGCCGGTCGCCAGCGCGGCGCCGAGCTTCCAGGCCATGGTCTGCAGCGGGAAGTTCCAGGGCACGATCACGCCCACCACGCCGACCGGCTCCTTGCGGGTGTAGGCCAGGTAGTTGCCCGGCAGCGACGGCTCCACGGTGCGCCCGTGGATCTTGCTGGCCCAGCCGGCGAAGTAGCGGAAGGTGTCGATGGTGCCCTGGATGTCCACGGCCCGCGCCTGCTCCACCGACTTGCCCATGTCGATCGATTCGATCTGCGCCAGCTCGTCGCCATTGCGTTCGATCAGGTCCGCCAGGCGATGCAGCAGGCGTTCGCGTTCCAAGGGCTTGAGCTGGCTCCACGGGCCGCCGTCGAACTGTGCACGGGCGGCCTGCACTGCGCGGTCCAGGTCTTCGACGGTGCCCATGGGAATGTGGGTAAGTACCCCTTCGGTCGAGGGCTCGATCACCTCGCTGGTGGCGCCGTCGCTGGCCGCAAGCCAGGCGCCGCCGATGAACTGGCGTTGGGGTTTGGAAAGGAAGCGCTGGGTCGCCTCCAGCACACCGAATGCCTGCAGATAGTCTTTAACCTTGTTGTCCACGGTGTGTCCCCGGTCAGCGAGCGCGGGCGCGCTCATGGAAGATGAAGCCGATGCTGTTCATCAGCAGTTGCGCGGCGAGGATCGAGGTGACGCCGGCCGGGTCGTAGGCCGGGGCCACTTCCACCAGGTCCATGCCGACCACCCTGCCCTGGCTGCGGCGTGCCAGCGCCTGGATGATCTCCAGCACTTCGTAGTAGAGGAAACCGCCGTGGCTCGGGGTGCCGGTGCCGGGGGCGATGGAGGGGTCGAAGCCGTCGATGTCGATGGTGATGTAGTAATCGCGGCCTTGCGGAATCTTCGCCAGCACGCCTTCCGGGCCGAGGCGGCGCACGTCGCGCACCGAGAGGATCTGCGAACCGGCGTCGCGGGCGGCGTCGTAGTCGTCGCGGTTGGACGAGGACACGTTGCGGATGCCCATCTGGGTCATGCCGACGATGTGGTCCAGCTCCGAGGCGCGGCGCAGCGGGCTACCGTGGCCGTAACGCACGCCGTGGCGCTCGTCGACGAAATCAAGGTGGGCGTCGAAGTGAATGATGTGGATCGGCCCGCGCCCTTCGAAGGCCTTGATCACCGGGGCGTGGATCGAGTGGTCACCGCCCAGCACCACCGGCATGGCGCCCGAGGCGAGGATCTGGCGCACGGCCGCTTCGATGTTGGCGTTGCTGCTGGCCATGTCGGTGTGGACGATATCGGCATCGCCCACATCGACCATGCGCACCTGCTCCTGGGTCAGGTAGGTGACGTCATCTTCGTGGTCGTAGGCGCCACTGTGGCCAAAGGAGAACAGCGTGGATGCCTCGCGAATGCCCCGCGGCCCGAAACGTGCGCCGGAACGCCACTGGGTGCCCATGTCGTTGGGCGCGCCAAGGATCGCGACATCGGCGTCGATGGCGTCCCAGTCGGTGCAGATGGGCGATTTGGCGAAAGTGCAATGCCCCACGAAGGGCAGGTTCAGGCGGCCGGATTCATAACCGTGCTTTGCCATGTTCGGGCTTCTCCACTTCTTGTTCTGTTCAGGAGACGGCGCCCGCGCAGGGCTGCCGTTGCAGCCACTATGGGCGCAGCCCGGCAGTGGAAAAATGCGCAACTGCAGATGCATACATCGGCGAACCCGAAGTATTCGAAGCTTTTGAAACCCGCAGGAACCCGGCGTTGCGGGAAAGCGCCCTGGCGTGCTTACCTTGGCAAAAAAAAATCGATCGGCTGCTCATATCAGCTTCACCGATGTGACGCACCGACAGGAGGCCAGGCGTGATCCAGCTCCACGATGTCGATCTCAAGTTGCTCAGGGTATTTGCCACCATCGTGCGCTGCGGCGGTTTTTCTGCGGCGCAGGCCGCGCTCAATGCCGGCCAGTCGACCATCAGCGAACAGATGACCCACCTGGAAACGCGGCTGGGCGTGAAGCTGTGCCAGCGCGGGCGCAGCGGTTTTCGCCTGACCGAGCAAGGGGTGGCGATCCATGAAGCGGCGCTGCGCCTGCTGGGCGCGGTGGAAAGCTTCTGCCTGGACGCCGACGTGCTCAAGCAGCACATCAGCGGCAAGCTCAACCTGGGCATCATCGACTCCACCCTCACCGACCCCGACTCGCCGGTGCCGCGCACCACCCAGCGCTTCGTTTCGCGCGGCCACGACGCCCACCTCAACGTCTACATCGGCACACCTGCCGAGCTTGAAGAACGCGTGCTCGACGGCCGCCTGCACCTGGCCATCGGGCACTTTCCCTTGCGGGTGCCGGGGCTGTCCTACCTGCCCCTGTACGACGAGGCGCTGGGCCTGTACTGCGGCCGCCGCCACCCCTTGTTCGCCAGCAAGGCTAGCAACGGCCGCCTGCTGGAGGAGGTGCGCGCCTGCCGCCTGGTCGCCCGTGGCTACATGCAGCAATACGACCTCGACCAGTTGGGCATGAGCAAGGCCGCCGCCACGGTCGAGAACATCGAGGCGGCGGCGATCCTGATCATTTCCGGGGCGTATGTCGGGTTTTTGCCGGTGCACTTCACCGAGCAGTGGGTCAAGAGCGGCGAGATGTGCCGGTTGGGGGCGAACACGCTGGACCTGAGTTCGCCGTTTGATGTGATTACCCGCCGCGGGGTGGCGGCGCCGCCGATATTGCAGGCGTTTCTCGAGGATTTGGCGGCGTGCATGCAGCCGGTGGGGCTGCCTTGAGCCCCGTGAACAGGCTCAATTCGGTGCCGGCAACACGCTCATGGGATCCACCGGCTTGCCGTTCTGGCGGATCTCGAAGTACAGCTGCGTGCGGTCGGTATCCAGGTCGCCGGCCTCGGCGATCTTCTGGCCCTTGCTGACGGTCTGGCCTTCCTTGACCAGCAGCTTGCTGTTGTGGCCATAGACGCTGGCGTGCGCAGGCCCGTGCTGGAGGATGATCAGGTTGCCGTAGCCGCGAATGTTGGTGGCGAAAGCCACCTTGCCGCCGAGGCTGGCGAACACCGGCTGGCCTGGGCTTGCGGCGATGCGGATGCCCTTGCTGAGCTTGTCGGCCGGTGCGTAGCGGCCGATGACCACGGGGTTCTTGATCGGCCAGTCCCAACCACGCAGGGTCACCTTGGTGGTCGGCGCGGCGGCGCCTTTAGCTGTCGTGGCGGTGCCGTTGCCTGGGCCGAAGCGAATGCTCTGGCCCACGTTCACCGCGTAGGGGGCGTTGATGTTGTTGTAGCGCGCCAGCGCCTTGAAGTCCCAGCCGTGGCGCGTGGCGATCGAATAGAGGGTGTCGCCGCGCTTTACCTTGTAGACGCCACTGACGACCTTGTTGGCAGAAGCGCTGGAGCTTGGGGGTTGGGAACTGCACGCGGAGATCGACAGCAGGACAGCGATCAGAATGAACCTGAGAAACACACCACATCCTTTGAGCGGAGACGCGATTGATTGAGGCGGCCACTATAAAGCACTGCGCGCGGCGTGCATGCCTGCGCATGGCAAGAAATCAGCGCTATTTCTTTATCTGGCAGATGCCGTTGGCGCGGTTCTTACCGGTGTAGGACACGTCAGGGGAGCCATCGGGGTTGATCGACAATGAGATCGTCACGTTGCTGCCTTTGGCTTCGAAGTAGTTGTCGTTGAATTTCTTCAGCTTCGCTTCCTTGCCGTTGATGTAGATCGGGCCGCCCTTGTCGGCATGGACCTCGATGTTGCCGGGGCAGGTGGCGTTCAGGAGAGGGATCTGGGCTTGGGCCAGGCTGGAAAAGGCGACCAGAAGGCCTGATAGTAGTTTCTTCATCTCACGCGCCTTGATGGAGTTGTTCAGGAAGGGAGCGCAATAGTTTAGGCCGGCTCGTCGTCGAGCGCTCGTTGTGGGTTGAGCATTTCAAGGAGAGCAAGGAATGAGTATTCGCAGCTTGGCGAAAAACCTTCCGCCTGACCCTGATAACGAGGGCTGGGTGCTAGGGTGGGGCGTGCTGCGGGATCGACATCCGTGGCACTTTGTCGACGTGTATGCGGACCGTAATACCGCCAAGGTAGAGGCCGAGCGCCGCGGTGAAGGGTACGTGGTGGAGTACGGCTCGCATCGGCTGGGATCGGATGAATTCATCAGCGGTGCAGCGCTGCCGGAAGGTTAGCAGCGGGCGGTATTCCCAAGATGTTCCCATTAGGCGTTTTCTCGGGGCCCAAAACGCAAAAAGCCCTGAATAATCAGGGCTTTGAATATGGCGGAAGCGTAGAGATTCGAACTCTAGGATAGTTGCCCATCGACGGTTTTCAAGACCGTTGCCTTAAACCACTCGGCCACGCTTCCAGCTCGTTTTGCGGCGGCCATAATACCGTAATGAAACACGCTGTCAAACTCTCTATGACGCCGGTTACAGAACCTCTGATAGACTCCTTTGAATCAGAACGTTTCAAAACCACAGGTTTACCAAGGAGTGTCGCCATGCGCGAACAGGATTATGCCGTACACAACGGCCAGCAGGTCGAGCAGCGCGAGGTCAGCAAGGTCCTGCGCAACACGTACAGCCTGCTGGCACTCACCCTCGCCTTCAGCGGTGTGATGGCCTACATCTCGCAGCAGATGGGCGTGCGCTACCCCAACGTATTCGTGGTGCTGATCGGCTTCTACGGCCTGTTCTTCCTCACCGCCAAACTGCGTGATTCGGTCTGGGGCCTGGTGTCCACCTTCGCCCTCACCGGTTTCATGGGCTTCATTCTCGGCCCGATCCTCAACCGTTACCTGGGCATGAGCGGCGGCGCCGAAGTGGTCAGCTCGGCCTTTGCCATGACCGCGCTGGTGTTCGGTGGTCTGTCGGCCTATGTGCTGATCACCCGCAAGGACATGAGCTTCCTCAGCGGCTTCATCACCGCAGGCTTCTTCGTGCTGCTGGGCGCCGTGGTGGCCAGCTTCTTCTTCCAGATCAGCGGGCTGCAACTGGCGATTAGCGCGGGCTTCGTGCTGTTCTCTTCGGTCTGCATCCTGTTCCAGACCAGCGCGATCATCCATGGCGGTGAGCGTAACTACATCATGGCGACCATCAGCCTGTATGTATCGATCTACAACCTGTTCATCAGCTTGCTGCAGCTGTTCGGCATCATGGGCCGCGACGACTGATTCGATCGGTAAGAGAAAACCCGCTTCGGCGGGTTTTTTCATGGGCGGAAATTGACTTAAAGGTCAGCTTATTCAGCGATTCACCGCCGATCGTGCAGGTATCGTGCTTGCCACTACCCCAATCCCGCTTCATTCCGTAGAATGCGCTCCTTTTTTCATCCGGGGCAGCAACCTGCAATGAGCACACACGAACACAGCCCAGACGCGGCAGCGCCTGCCAACGAACTGGTGCTTGGCCTCGAAGACAAGCCGCGGCTGCTGATCGGCCTGCTGGCAGCGCTGCAGCATTTGCTGGCGATCATCGTACCGATCGTCACCCCAGGCCTGCTGATCTGCCAGGCGCTGGGCGTGTCGGCGCGTGACACCAACCTGATCGTGTCCATGTCGCTGGTGATTTCCGGCATCGCCACCTTCGTCCAGTGCAAACGTTTCGGCCCGTTCGGCGCCGGGCTGCTGATCGTGCAGGGCACCAGCTTCAACTTCGTCGGGCCGCTGATTGCCGGTGGCGCTTTGATGGTCAAGCAGGGTACGCCGGTGGAAAGCGTGATGGCGGCGATCTTCGGCGTGGTGATTGCCGGCTCGTTCGTGGAGATGGGTGTGTCGCGCATCCTGCCATTCGTCAAACGCCTGATCACCCCGCTGGTAACCGGCATCGTCGTGCTGATGATCGGCCTGACCTTGATCAAGGTTGGCCTGATCAGCATGGGCGGCGGCTTTGGCGCGATGGCCGATGGCACCTTCGCCAATGGCGAGAACCTGCTGCTGTCGGGCGTGGTGCTGGCGATCATCGTGATCCTCAACCGCATCCCGGTGGTGTGGATGCGCAGCTGCGCCATCGTCATCGCCCTGGCCGTGGGCTATGCCCTGGCCGGCTACCTGGGCCGCCTGGACTTCACCGGCATGCACCAGGCCGCGTTGTTCCAGGTGCCAACGCCGCTGCACTTTGGCCTGAGCTTCTCCTGGGCGCTGTTCATTCCGATGCTGGTGATCTACCTGGTGACCTCGCTGGAAGCCATCGGTGATGTCACCGCCACCAGCAAGGTCTCGCGCCAGCCGGTCGAAGGCCCGGTGTGGATGCAAAGGATCAAGGGTGGCGTGCTGGTCAACGGCGCCAACTCGCTGCTGGCCGGCCTGTTCAACACCTTCCCCAGCTCGATCTTCGCGCAGAACAACGGCGTGATTCAGCTGACCGGCATCGCCAGCCGCCATATCGGCATCTGGATTGCCGTGATGCTGGTGCTGCTGGGCCTGTTCCCAGGCGTTGCCGGGGTGATTCAGGCGGTGCCGGAGCCGGTGCTGGGTGGTGCGGCGATGGTCATGTTCGGCGCCGTAGCGGCATCGGGCATCAACATCCTGGCCAGTACCCGCCTCGACCGCCGCGCCTTGCTGATCATCTCGGTGTCGCTGGCGCTGGGCCTGGGCGTGGCCCAGGTGCCGGAGTTCCTCGCACACATGCCCGCGGCGATTCGCCATGTGCTGGAGTCGGGGGTGGCCACCGGTGGTATCTGCGCCCTGCTGCTCAACTGGTTCCTGCCGGAGAGCAAGGAACACGCCTGACGCAGCCCGCTTCAGCCGACAAAGCCCGCGCCTGCCTGCGCGGGCTTTTTGCTTTATCATGGCCGCATTCCTTTGCATGAGTTGTCCATGAAATTCGCCATCGCGGTTTTTTCCCCGGCCCATGCGCCCTCCTCGCGCCGCGCCTTGCGCTTCGCCGAGGCGGTGCTGGCCGACGGGCATGAGATTGCCCGGCTGTTCTTCTACCAGGACGGGGTTCACAGCGCCTCGGCCAATATCGTCGCCCCCCAGGACGAGCTGGACGTGGCCGCGCAATGGCGCGCCTTCATCGAAACCCAGAAGCTCGACGCCGTGGTGTGCATTGCCGCCGCCTTGCGCCGTGGCGTGCTCGACCAGGCCGAAGCCGCGCGCTACCAGCGCCCGGCGGTGAACCTGCCCCAGCCCTGGGAGCTTTCGGGCCTCGGGCAGTTGCATGAGGCCGCACAGGTTGCCGACCGCCTGGTCTGCTTTGGAGGCGATTGAAATGGCCAAGTCCTTGTTGATCATCAGCCGCCAGGCGCCGTGGAACGGCCCCGGCGCACGCGAAGCGCTGGACATCGCCCTTGCCGGCGGCGCCTTCGACCTGCCGCTGGGCATGCTGTTTCTCGATGACGGCGTCTTCCAGCTGGCGCCCGGCCAGCAACCTGCGGCCGTGCAACAGAAAAACCTCGGCGCCAACCTGCAGGCACTGCCGATGTTCGGCGTCGAAGACCTGTACGCCTGCCAGCACAGCCTGGCCCGCCGCGGCTTGCCCGCCGACACCCTGGAACTGGCGGTGGAGGTGCTGGACGATTCGGCGCTCAAGGCGCTGATTGCCCGTTACGACCAAGTGGTGACGCTCTGATGCCGACCTTGCACGTGATTTCCCATTCTCCGTTCGGCGATGAGCGCCTGGGCAGCTGCCTGCGCCTGCTGGGCAACGACGATGCCTTGCTGCTCTGCGGCGATGCGGTGTACGCCCTGCGCGAGGGCAGCGACACCCTGCGCCAGCTGCAGGCCGCCGGCCTGGAGCAGCGCCTGTTCGCCCTCGACGAAGACCTGCAAGCCCGCGCCATCACCAGCGAGCTGGCCAAGGCGGTGGATTACCCGGCCTTCGTCGCGCTGTCGCTGCACCATGACAAGGTCAACAGCTGGCTATGAACACTCTGACCGTTGGCGATCAGGCGATCGCCCTGGACAAGGACGGCTTCCTGGTCGACCTGCAAGACTGGTCCCATGAAGCCGCCGAGGCACTGGCCGCGCGCGAAAGCATTGCGCTAACCGCCGAGCACTGGGAAATCCTCGAGCTGCTGCGCCAGTTCTACGCGGAGTATCAGCTCTCCCCGGCCACTCGCCCGCTGATCAAGTACACCGCGCTCAAGCTGGGCGTGGAAAAGGGCAACAGCCCGCACCTCAACCGCCTGTTCAATGGCACCCCCGCCAAGCTCGCTGCCAAGCTCGCGGGCCTGCCCAAGCCGACCAACTGCATATGACCGACGCCCGCCCGCTGACCCTGGAAACCCCGGCCGAACACCCCTTCGCCGCCTTCGTGCGCATCCTTGGCAAGGGCAAGCGCGGCGCGCGCGGCCTGACCCGCGAAGAGGCCCGCGCCGCCATGACCCTGCTGCTCGAAGGCAAGGTCGAAGACACCCAGCTCGGGGCCTTCCTGATGCTGCTGCGGCACAAGGAAGAAAGCGCCGAGGAACTGGCCGGCTTCACCGAAGCCGTGCGTGCCCACTTGCAGGCGCCGCGTATCGCGGTGGACCTCGACTGGCCGAGCTATGCCGGCAAGAAGCGCCACCTGCCGTGGTACCTGCTGGCGGCCAAGTGCCTGGCCAACAACGGCGTGCGGATTCTTCTGCACGGAGGTGGCGCGCACACGGCCGGGCGCCTGTACACCGAGCAGTTGCTGGCCCTGCTGGAGATTCCGCTGTGCCGTGACTGGCCGGCGGTCAGCCAGGCCCTGGACCAGCATCACCTGGCCTTTGCGCCGCTGCACGACTGGGCGCCGCAGCTGCAGCGGATGATCGACCTGCGCAACACCCTCGGCCTGCGCTCGCCCATCCACTCCCTGGCCCGGGTGCTCAACCCACTGGGCGCCCGCTGCGGCCTGCAGAGCATCTTCCACCCCGGCTACCAGGCCGTGCACCGCGAAGCCAGCCGCCTGCTCGGCGACCATGCCGTGGTGATCAAGGGTGACGGTGGCGAGATCGAGGTCAACCCCGACGTGATCAGCCACCTGTATGGCACCAGCGCTGGGCAAAGCTGGGATGAGGAATGGCCGGCGCTCAGCGAACGCCGCCATGTGAAGCCGCCAAGCCTGGAACCCGAGCAGTTGCTGGCCGTCTGGCGCGGCGAGGCCGAGGACAGCTACGGTGAGATGGCCGTGGTCGCCACCATGGCGCTGGCCCTGCGCGGCCTGGGCCAGGACCGCGAACAGGCATTCGCCACCGCACGCGGCTACTGGAGCGCGCGCAACCGATCGAATAAGTAGATAGCTACCCCGCAGTCTTTGCGCTAGTTGTTCGAACGATATCCCCTAGACTGGGCTCCAACGACAAACGACTTTGTTCCGAGGAGCTCACCATGGGCCTTTTGATCGACGGCCGCTGGCATGACCAGTGGTACGAAAACGGCAAAGACGGCGCCTTCAAGCGCGAGAACGCCCAACGCCGCAATCAACTGCCCGCCGCCGAGGCTGGCCGCTATCACCTTTATGTGTCGCTGGCGTGCCCCTGGGCCCACCGCACCCTGATCGTGCGCGCGCTCAAAGGCCTGGAGCCGCTGATCGATGTGTCAGTGGTGAGCTGGCTGATGCAGGAGAACGGCTGGACCTTCGACCAGCAGCAAGGCTCCAGCGGCGATCACCTCGATGGCCTCACCTACCTGCACCAGCGCTACACCCAGGACGACCCGCACTACACCGGCCGCGTGACCGTGCCCGTGCTGTGGGACAAGCAGCAGAAGCGCATCGTCAACAACGAGTCGTCGGAGATCATCCGCATCTTCAACAGCGCCTTCAATGCGCTGACCGGCAACCACCTGGACCTGTATCCCGAGCCGCTGCGCCCGGCCATCGAGGCGCTCAATGCCCGCATCTACCCGGCGGTGAACAACGGCGTGTATCGCGCAGGCTTCGCCACCACGCAGGAGGCCTATGAGGCCGCCTTCGACGAAGTGTTCGATGAGCTGGATCATCTGGAAGGGCTGCTGGATCGCCAGCGCTACCTGGCCGGGGAATACCTGACCGAGGCTGATGTGCGGCTGTTTACCACGCTGGTGCGCTTCGATGCGGTGTACCACGGGCACTTCAAGTGCAACCTGCGCCGCCTGAGGGATTACCCGAACTTGTCGAACTGGCTAAGGGAGCTGTACCAGTGGCCGGGCGTGGCGCAGACGGTGAATATGGAGCACATCCAGAAGCACTATTACATGAGCCACAAGACCATCAACCCGAATGGGATTGTGCCCAAGGGGCCGCTTCAGGATTTCAACGAGCCGCATGATCGGGAGCGATTGGCGGGCAAGGGGATCTGGCGGGGCTGAGACAGCTGGGGGCTGCTTTGCAGCCCATCGCCGGCAAGCCAGCTCCCACAGAACCGGCACAGCCCTCAAGAACAGCGCAGTACCTGTAGGAGCCGGCTTGCCGGCGATGGGCCGCAGAGCGGCCCCAGCTATTCCTAGTCCTGCTGCGCCCCTTCGAACCAGGCCAGCTTCTCGCGCAACCGCACCACTTCCCCGACGATCACCAAGGTCGGCGCATGCACCTCATGCCGAGCCACCAGCGCCGGCAAGTCCGCCAGGGTACCGGTGAACACCCGCTGATTGCGCGTCGTCCCCTGCTGCACCAGCGCTGCCGGCGTGCTGGCCGCACGCCCATGGCGAATCAGCTCGGCACAGATGGTCGGCAACCCCACCAGGCCCATGTAGAACACCAGGGTCTGCGCCGGCGCCACCAGGTCATCCCAAGGCAGGTTGCTGGTGCCGTCCTTGAGGTGCCCGGTCACGAAGCGCACCGACTGGGCATAGTCACGGTGAGTCAGCGGAATCCCGCCATAGGCGGAACAACCACTGGCCGCCGTGATGCCCGGCACCACCTGGAATGGGATGCCCTGCTCGGCCAGCTCTTCGATCTCCTCGCCACCCCGGCCGAAGATGAATGGGTCACCGCCCTTGAGCCGCAGTACGCGCTTGCCTTGTTTGGCCAAATCGACCAACAGGCGGTTGATCTGGTCCTGCGGCACAGCGTGGTCGGCGCGGCGCTTGCCCACGTAGATGCGTTCGGCATCGCGCCGGCACATCTCGATGATCGCAGGCGCCACCAGGCGGTCGTACAGCACCACGTCGGCCTGCTGCATCAGGCGCAGGGCACGGAAGGTCAGCAAGTCCGGATCACCCGGGCCCGCCCCCACCAGATACACCTCGCCGCCCTGCTGCACCGGCGCGCCGTCGACCATCGCCTGCAACAGCTTCTCGGCCTCGGTGCCCTGCCCGGCCAGCTGGCGCTCGGCAATCGGCCCCTGGAACACGGTTTCCCAGAAGCCGCGGCGCTGGTTGACGTCGGGGTACAACGCCTTGACCCGGTCGCGAAAACGCGCGGCCAGGCCGGCCAGTTCACCGTAGGTAGACGGAATCCAGGCCTCCAGCTTGGCGCGAATCAAGCGCGCCAGCACCGGGGCGTCTCCGCCACTGGACACCGCCACCACCAGGGGTGAGCGGTCGACGATGGCCGGGAAGATCACCGTGCACAAGGCCGGCGCATCCACCACGTTGACCGGCAGGCTCAGCGCCTGCGCATCGGCCGACACCTGGGCATTGAGCCCAGGGTCATCAGTGGCTGCGATCACCAGCCGGCAACCGGCCAGGTCGCCTGCCTGATAGCCACGCACCAGCACCTCGCCGCCACCTTCACGGGCCAGCGCAGCCAGCTGGCCGTCGACGTCGGGCGCTACCACCCGCAGCGCGGCGCCGGCATCGGCCAGCAGGCGCGCCTTGCGCAAGGCGATTTCACCGCCGCCGACGACCAGCACGCGGCCGCCCTGCAGCTTGTGGAACAGCGGCAGGTAATCCATTTAGCGGATGACCTCGACACCACCCATGTACGGCTTGAGCACGTCCGGCACGCGGATCGAGCCGTCGGCCTGCTGGTAGTTCTCCAGTACCGCAACCAGGGTGCGGCCTACCGCCAGGCCGGAGCCATTGAGGGTGTGCACCAGCTCCGGCTTGCCGGTTTCCGGGTTGCGCCAGCGCGCCTGCATGCGGCGGGCCTGGAAGTCGCCGCAGTTGGAGCAGGAGCTGATCTCGCGGTACTTGTCCTGGCTCGGCACCCACACTTCCAGGTCGTAGGTCTTCACCGCGCCAAAGCCCATGTCGCCGGTGCACAGGGCCAGCACGCGGTACGGCAGCTCCAGCAGCTGCAGCACGCGCTCGGCGTTGGCGGTCAGGCCTTCCAGGGCTTCCATCGACTTGGCCGGCTCGACCACCTGGACCATCTCGACCTTGTCGAACTGGTGCTGGCGGATCATGCCGCGGGTGTCACGGCCCGACGCGCCGGCTTCACTGCGGAAGCACGGGGTGTGGGCAACCAGCTTGAGCGGCAGCTGCTTGGCGTCGAGGATCTCGCCCGCCACCAGGTTGGTCAGCGACACTTCGGCGGTCGGGATCAGGTAGAAGTCGGCTTCGCCTTCGCGGCTGATCTTGAACAGGTCTTCCTCGAACTTCGGCAGCTGGCCAGTGCCCTGCAGGGCTGGAGCCTGTACCAGGTACGGGGTGTAGTGCTCCTCGTAGCCGTGCTCGCCGGTGTGCAGGTTGATCATGAACTGCGCCAGGGCGCGGTGCAGGCGGGCGATTGGCCCACGCAGCACGGCAAAGCGGGCGCCAGACAGCTTGGCTGCGGCTTCGAAGTCCAGGCCACCGCTGATCTCGCCCAGGGCGACGTGGTCCTTGATCTCGAAATCGAAGGTGGCCGGGGTGCCCCAGCGGCGCACTTCGACGTTGTCGTCTTCGCTGGCGCCGACCGGCACGCTGGCGTCCGGCAGGTTCGGGATGGTCAGCAGGATGCCGTCCAGCTCGGCCTGGATGCCGTCCAGCTCGACCTTGCCAGCGGCCAGTTCATTGGCCATGCGCTCGACGTCGGCCATCAGCGGCGCGATGTCTTCGCCCTTGGCCTTGGCTTGGCCGATGGACTTGGAGCGGGCATTACGCTCGGCCTGCAACTGTTCGGTACGGGTCTGTACCGCCTTGCGGCGCTCTTCCAGTGATTCGATGCGCGCGACATCCAGGCTGAAGCCACGGGAGGCGAGGCGGTCAGCCACTTCCTGGAGTTGGCCGCGTAACAGTTTGGAATCGAGCATGTCGTTCTCTCGTTATGTATAGAGGTTGGTTCAGAGTCGGGTCAGGGACAGGCCGGCCCAGGTGGCCAGGAGCCCGCCCATCACGCTAATACCGGTATAGCCCACGGCCAGGGGCACTTGCCCACTTTCCATGAGGCGCACGGTATCGAGCGAAAAGGAGGAAAAGGTCGTCAGCCCGCCCAGGAAGCCGACGATCAGGCCGGCGCGCAGCTCCACCGGGGCCATCGGCTTGTGCAGGAACAGGCCGTAGAGCAGGCCGATCAGCAGGCAGCCGACCAGGTTGACGGCCAGGGTACCGAGGTAGAAGTGCCGCGGCCAGTTGGCCGCCACCCAGTTCGAGGTGGCGAAACGCAGCAAGGTACCGGCAATGCCACCTGCGCTGACGGCGGCGATGAGTGCGATCACGGTTTTCTCCGTTGGCGGGGGCTGTTGCGGTCCAGTTCGTGCAGGTGGCGCAACTTTTCGCCGATCTTCAGCTCCAGGCCGCGCGGCACCGGCTGGTAATAAGGGCGCGGTTCGAGCTGGTCGGGGAAGTAGTCTTCACCGGCGGCGTAGGCGTCGGGCTCGTCGTGGGCGTAGCGGTATTCATCGCCGTAGCCCAGTTGCTTCATCAGTTTGGTCGGTGCGTTGCGCAGGTGCAGCGGCACTTCCAGCGAGCCATGCTCGGCGGCCTCGCGCAGGGCGGTCTTGAAGCCCATGTACACGGCGTTGCTCTTCGGTGCGCAGGCGATGTAGGTGATGGCCTGGGCCACTGCCAGCTCGCCCTCGGGGCTGCCCAGGCGCTCCTGCACGTCCCAGGCCGCCAGGCACAGGCTCAGGGCGCGCGGGTCGGCGTTGCCGATGTCTTCGCTGGCCATGCGCACCACGCGGCGGGCGATGTACAGCGGGTCGCAGCCGCCGTCGAGCATGCGCGCGAACCAGTACAGCGCAGCATCCGGGTTGGAGCCGCGCACCGATTTGTGCAACGCGGAAATCTGGTCGTAGAAGGCCTCGCCGCCTTTGTCGAAGCGCCGACGGCTGTCGCCAAGCAGGCTCTGCAGCAGCTCGACGGCGATCTCGCCACCGTCCTCGGCAAGGTCGGAGGCGTTCTCGAGGAAGTTGAGCATGCGCCGGCCATCGCCGTCGGCGGCGGCCATGAGCATCTTGAAGGCATCGTCACCGACCCGCAGGTTGCGCTTGCCCAGGCCCCGCTCTTCACTGAGGGCCCGGTCAACCAGCTTGCGCAGTGCAAGCTCGTCGAGGCTCTTGAGCACGTATACCCGGGCCCGCGAAAGCAAGGCGTTGTTCAGCTCGAAGGACGGGTTTTCAGTGGTGGCGCCGATGAAAATCAGCGTGCCGTCTTCCACGAACGGCAGGAAGGCATCCTGCTGCGACTTGTTGAAGCGGTGCACCTCGTCGACGAACAGGATGGTGCGCCGGCCGTACTGGGCGGCCTGCTGCTTGGCCACCTCCACCGCCTGGCGGATCTCCTTGACCCCGGCCAGCACCGCCGACACCGTTTCGAAGTGGGCATCGCAGAACTGTGCCAGCAGCCGCGCCAGGGTGGTCTTGCCCACCCCGGGCGGGCCCCAGAAGATCATCGAGTGCAGCGCACCCTGCTCCAGCGCCTCGCGCAGCGGTTTGCCGCGCGCCAGCAGGTGCTCCTGGCCGACGTACTCGTCCAGGTTGGACGGGCGCAGCCGGGCAGCCAGGGGCTGGGCAACAGGTTCGCTTCGAAACAGGTCCATGACGAGCTCCGCTTACTCCTTGATCACGTCAGCGCCTTTGGGGATGTCGAACTTGAACTGGCTGTCCGGCACCGCCTGGTTGGCCTTGACCCCGTTGAACAGGATGTTGGTGCGCTGGCCGACGCTGTCGACCAGTTGCATGTCGTTGATCAGGCCCTTGCGGAACGACACGCGCAGCGAGTCGAACAAGGTGTCCTTGGTTTTCGGCTTGAGAGTGAAGTCCATCACTTCGCCCTGCTCCTTGGAGGTGATGTCGAAGCTCTGGCTGATTTTCGACACGTCACCGGAGAGCAGCAGCGCCGGGGTCTGGTTCAGGCGCACGTCGAGCTTCTTGATGGTCGCCTGCTCAAGGTCCGGGTCCCACAGGGTGACGTTCTTGCCGTCGGAAACCACCACCTGCTCCTGCGGCGCATTGGTGTGCCAGTAGAACAGGCCCGGGCGCTTGACGGTCATCTTGCCGGACGTTTCCTGCAGGCTGGTGCCGCCGGCATCTAGGGTCAGCTGGGAGAAATTGGCTTCGATGGTCTGGGACTTTTCCAGCAACTGGGTCAGGCGCTGTACGTCCTGCTCGGCGGCATGGGCCGAGACAGACGCCAGGGTCAGGGCAGAAACCAACAGCATGCGAATCGCGCGCATGTTAATCCTCATTGAGCATTGAAGGAGCCCGGCGCCACCGTTGGCGCCGGGCAAGGTGTTCATCAGTCGCGTGGGCCGCCTGGGGCGATCACTTCTCGCGAGCCGTTGCTGTTCATTGGCGTGACCACGCCGGCCATCTCCATCGCCTCGATCATGCGGGCGGCGCGGTTGTAGCCGATCTTCAGCTTGCGCTGCACCGCCGAAATCGAGGCGCGGCGGCTTTCGAGCACGAACTGCACGGCCTCATCATACAGCGCGTCGCTTTCCGAATCTTCGCCATCGCCACCACCGCCGCCGCCTTCGAAGCCGCTGCCGGCCTCTTCCACGCCGTTGAGGATGTCGTCGTTGTAGTCCGGTGCGCCACGCAGCTTCCAGGCTTCCACCACGCGGTGCACTTCATCGTCGGAGACGAACGCGCCGTGCACGCGGATCGGCAGGCTGGTGCCCGGCGGCATGTAGAGCATGTCACCGTGGCCCAGCAGCTGCTCGGCGCCACCCTGGTCGATGATGGTCCGCGAGTCGATCTTGCTCGACACCTGGAACGCCATGCGGGTCGGGATGTTGGCCTTGATCAGGCCGGTGATCACGTCCACCGACGGGCGCTGGGTGGCGAGGATCAGGTGGATACCGGCCGCCCGCGCCTTCTGCGCGATACGCGCGATCAGCTCTTCGACCTTCTTGCCGACGATCATCATCATGTCGGCGAATTCGTCGACCACCACCACGATGGTCGGCAGGGTCTTCAGCGCCGGCGGCTCGTCGTCCATGCTTTCGCGGCGGTACAGCGGGTCGTGGATGACCTCGCCCGCTTCCTGGGCGTCCTTGATCTTGCGGTTGAAGCCGGCCAGGTTGCGCACGCCCATCGCGGCCATCAGCTTGTAGCGCCGCTCCATCTCGGCCACGCTCCAGCGCAGTGCGTTGGCGGCGTCCTTCATGTCGGTGACCACCGGGCACAGCAGGTGCGGGATGCCTTCGTAGATCGACAGTTCGAGCATCTTTGGGTCGATCATGATCAGCCGCGCGTCTTCCGGGCTGGACTTGAACAGGATCGACAAGATCATCGCGTTCACGCCCACCGACTTACCGGAACCGGTGGTACCGGCCACCAGCAGGTGCGGCATCTTGGCAAGGTCGGTGATCACCGGCTTGCCGCCGATGTCGTGGCCCAGGGCCAGGGTGACCGGCGACTTCTGCTCGTCGTACTGCGGGGTCGCCAGCACTTCGGAGAAGCGCACCATCTGGCGGTTCTCGTTGGGGATCTCGATACCCACGGTGGTCTTGCCGGGGATGACCTCGACCACACGCACGCTGGTCACTGCAATCGACCGCGCAAGGTCCTTGGCCAGGTTGGCGATACGGCTGACCTTGACCCCGGCCGCCGGCTGGATCTCGTAGCGGGTGATCACCGGGCCCGGGTGGATGGAGTCCACCGTGACTTCCACGCCGAATTCCTTGAGCTTGATTTCCAGCAACTGGCCGACGCCGGCCAGGGATTCTGGCGAGTACTCGATCTTCTTCTCTTCGGCCGGGTCGAGGATCGAGATCGACGGCAAGGTGCCTTCCACGGCGCTGTCGATGAACAACGGCGCCTGCTTCTCTTTCATCACTCGCTTGCTGGGCTCCGGCGCCTTCACCGCAGGCGGCATGATCACCGGGGCGGCCACGGGCTGCTCGCGCGGGATTACGGTTTCGCGGGGCACCACGGGCTCACGCTGCACGACCGGCCGGGCCGGGGCTGGCGGGTCTTCCCGCTCGACAACGCGCTCACGCGGCTGCGGCTTGATCGGTTCGCGCTTTTCGGCTGCCATGGGCGCTGCGTCGAAGTTCGGCTCGTCCACTTCACGCAGCTGCGCCACCAGGCGCTTGCGCTCGTTGCGCGCTTCCCACCAGCGGTTGGCCGCGCCTTGCACAAGTTCGAACAGGTCGAGGGTGATCTTG
Organism: Pseudomonas sp. UBA6315; assembly: GCF_002438125.1. NCBI lineage: Bacteria > Pseudomonadati > Pseudomonadota > Gammaproteobacteria > Pseudomonadales > Pseudomonadaceae > Pseudomonas > Pseudomonas sp. UBA6315. The sequence goes on along the minus strand of NZ_DJTF01000135.1, from coordinate 1,869 downwards.
CCGGTCATGTCCATCACCTTGAACCAGGACAGGTCGGTGAACACGGTCAGGCCGAACAGGAACAGGGCAATGAACATCAGCGTGCTGCCCTGCACGTTGAGCAGGTTGCGCGCCAGGTCGCCGAGGCTTTCGCCCAGGGCGCCGCCGGCGGAGAACGGCAGGCTCGCTGCAGGGTGGAAATGGATATGCGCCAGGGCGGCGCCGGACAGCACCAGGAACACCAAACCGATCAGCCGCCAGGAGAACAGCCAACCGCTCCACTGCCAGGGCTGGTGACGCTCGCGGAAGATCTGCCAGGTCTTGATCGCCAGCAGCAGCGGGAATATGTAGGCGAAGTAGCCGAGCACCATGAACAGGATGTCGGCGAAGTAGGCACCCGCGCGCCCGGCGGCGTTCTGCACCTGGTCGACGTTGCTGGTGTGGCTGAAGCCTGGGTCGGAGGTGTCGTAGGTCAGCAGTGCCATCCACAGGTACAGGCACAGTGCGCCGACAGCGATCAACGCACCTTCCTTGAGGCGGTAATGCAGCTGCTGCCGCCACTGGGGCACAGGCAAAGGAGCTGGAGTTGCGGTGGATTTCTTCAAAACGCGTCTATTCCTGCGCGGTGCTGCGCGTCCAGTAGTGATCGGCCGGTGTCTGGCCAATGAACCCCTACTTTTAACATTACTGCCCGCCGGCCGCCATGGCGGCACGCCGTATGGAGCTTGGCTGGGGGCGACTTTCGTATAGGTGCAATTTGAGCATGCATTTTCTTTTGTGACAAAGGCTTATGCTGTGTTTTTGCACAGGTGTGACAGCAAATGTGCCAGATGGTGCCTGCGGCTGCATGAATGTGTAGGAAATTGCCTATCTGGCGGCCAGCCAAGGGGCCAAAGAGATTGACCCTGCCTGGCACCCGCGCCATGCTGCCTCTCCCCTCCCCCACCGCACGATAGACCATGCTCACCTGGCTGACCCGCGACTCGCTGACCTTCCCGCCCCTGGAAAAGGCCCTGCACGACCCCAACGGGCTGCTGGCGGCCGGCGGCGACCTGAGCCCCGATCGCTTGGTGCAGGCCTATCGCCATGGCTGCTTCCCCTGGTACCAGGACGGCCAGCCGATCCTCTGGTGGTCGCCTGACCCGCGCACGGTGCTGTTCCCGAACGAACTGCACGTTTCGCGCTCGCTGGCCAAGCTGATGCGCCAAGGCCGCTACCAGGTCAGCTTCGACACCGACTTCCCTGCCGTGATCGCCGCCTGCGCCGCACCCCGCGACTATGCCGACGGCACCTGGATCACCGACACCATGCGCGATGCCTACTGCGAGCTGCACCGGCGCGGCATCGCCCACTCGGTGGAAGTGCGCCAGGACGGCGAGCTGGTCGGCGGGCTGTATGGCCTGGCCATGGGCCGGCTGTTTTTCGGCGAGTCGATGTTCAGCCGCGCCGACAACGCCTCCAAGGTCGGTTTCGTGACCCTGGTCGAGCACCTGCGCGAGGCCGGCTTCGTGCTGATCGACTGCCAGATGCCGACCAACCACCTGCACAGCCTCGGTGCCCGCGCCATCAGCCGGGCAGACTTTGCCACGTACCTCGGGCAGTACCTCGACCAGCCCAACAGCGCCAGTTGGCGGACCTAGGCGAGTTTTGCCAGCTGGCTTACACTTAAAGCAAAGTCTCACCGAAGGGGTCGATCATGACAGAGTTGGCGCGTTTGAAGTTCTATGCCACTCAACCCCACTCCTGCAGCTACCTGCCGGACGAGCAGGCCACCACCCTGTTCCTCGACCCCAGCCAGCCGATGGACGTGCATGTGTATGCCGACCTGTCGGAGATGGGTTTTCGGCGCAGTGGCGACCACCTGTACCGCCCGCATTGCCAGAACTGCAA
>NZ_DJTF01000060.1:0-9334 GCF_002438125.1 Pseudomonas sp. UBA6315 | reverse complement strand
TCCACACCAGGGGCGAAGAAGGCCTGGTGTACTGGGTGGCAACCAACGATCTGATTGGGCGGGGCTGCAAGGCACCGTGCCTGGCCGGGCCGCGAGGGTGGCCCACACTACTTGAACAGCAACCGCCCCTGCGGCAGGCTTGCACGAAACAAACGACGCTTGTCGGGAGAGAGATACACAATGGCACTCATTAGCATGCGCCAGATGCTGGACCACGCCGCCGAGTTCGGTTACGGCGTTCCGGCTTTCAACGTCAACAACCTCGAGCAGATGCGCGCCATCATGGAAGCGGCCGACAAGACCGACTCTCCGGTCATCGTCCAGGCCTCCGCCGGTGCTCGCAAATACGCCGGTGCGCCGTTCCTGCGCCACCTGATCCTGGCTGCCATCGAAGAATTCCCGCACATCCCGGTGTGCATGCACCAGGACCACGGCACCAGCCCTGACGTGTGCCAGCGCTCGATCCAGCTGGGCTTCAGCTCGGTGATGATGGACGGCTCGCTGGGCGAAGACGGCAAGACCCCGACCGACTACGAGTACAACGTGCGCGTTACCCAGCAGACCGTTGCCATGGCCCACGCCTGCGGCGTGTCGGTCGAAGGCGAGCTGGGCTGCCTGGGTTCGCTGGAAACCGGCATGGCCGGTGAAGAAGACGGCATCGGCGCCGAAGGCGTGCTGGACCACAGCCAGATGCTGACCGACCCGGAAGAGGCCGCCGACTTCGTCAAGAAGACCCAGGTCGACGCCCTGGCCATCGCCATCGGTACCAGCCACGGTGCCTACAAGTTCACCAAGCCGCCTACCGGTGACGTGCTGGCCATCGACCGCATCAAGGAAATCCACAAGCGCATCCCCAACACCCACCTGGTGATGCACGGTTCTTCCTCGGTACCGCAAGAGTGGCTGGCGATCATCAACCAGTACGGCGGCGACATCAAAGAGACCTACGGCGTACCGGTCGAAGAAATCGTCGAAGGCATCAAGCACGGCGTGCGCAAGGTCAACATCGACACCGACCTGCGCCTGGCCTCCACCGGTGCCATGCGCCGCCTGATGGCCCAGAACCCAAGCGAGTTCGACCCGCGCAAGTTCTTCGGTGAAACCGTCAAGGCCATGCGCGACGTGTGCATCGCCCGTTACGAAGCCTTCGGCACCGCCGGCAATGCCTCGAAGATCAAGCCGATCTCCCTGGAAGGCATGTTCCAGCGTTACCTGAAAGGTGAGTTGGCCGCCAAGGTCAACTGATCCGCTGAACGGTACGAAAAACCCGCAGAAATGCGGGTTTTTTTATGGGCGAAATGCCGGCAGGTGACCGTTAGTCGACTACCCTTAGATTTCTTCACTGATAGCGTTCTGATTGCATTGCGTGTTGCAGGCTGGTGTCTAGAGTATTAATCGGATCCAATTGCAGGTTGAAGTCGGTCACACAAGAGAAGCAGCATGGATGGCGCTTACCCTCACCCCTCAGAGAGCAAATCTGTGCTCCTGGTGGTGGATGATTACCCGGAAAACCTCATCAGCATGCGCGCACTGCTGGCGCGCAACGATTGGCAAGTGCTAACGGCAAGTTCGGGGACGGAAGCCCTGAGCGCCTTGCTCGAACACGATGTCGACCTGGTGCTGCTGGATGTGCAGATGCCGGAAATGGACGGCTTCGAAGTCGCCCGGCTGATGCGTGGCAGCCAGCGTACCCGCCTCACCCCGATCATCTTCCTCACCGCCAACGAGCAGTCCGATGCCGCCGTGCTCAAGGGCTACGCCAGTGGCGCGGTGGATTACCTGTTCAAGCCGTTCGACCCGCAGATCCTCAAGCCCAAGGTGCAGGCGCAACTGGACCAGCAGCGCAACCGGCGCATGCTGCAGCGCCTGACCCGCGAGCTGGAAGCGGCCCGGGCCTTCAATGCCTCGATCCTGGAAAACGCCGCCGAGGGCATCCTGGTGGTCGATGCCTCGGGCACCATCAGCTTCGCCAACCCGGCCATTTCACACTTGCTCCAGGCGCCGGTGGAGCAACTTCAAAGCGTGCACCTGCTGGATCTGGTGCAACTGCCCAATGCCACCTTGTGGCACGACTCCGACTTCCACCAGGCCTACCTGGCACGGCGCATCTTCCGGGTGCACGACGCCCATTTGCGCACGGTGGGCGGCCACCTGGTGCCGGTGGCGCTGTCGTGCGCGCCATTGCCCGCCGACCAGCAGGCAATGGTGGTGACCGTGCTCGACATGTCGGTGGTGCGCAACCTGCACCAGCAGCTCGAATACCAGGCGGTAACCGACCCCCTCACCGGCCTGCTCAACCGCCGCGGTTTCTACCAGGCCGCCGAAGGCGTGCTGCTGCGCAACGAGCGCTCCGACAAGGCCCAGGCGCTGATGTACATGGACCTGGACGGCTTCAAGCGCATCAACGATTCGTTGGGGCATGAGGCCGGTGACCGGGTATTGCGCTGGGTGGCCGAGCAGTTCAAGGACTGCCTGGGCAGCGAGGCGCTGCTGGCGCGCATGGGCGGCGACGAGTTCACCGCACTGTTCGACAGCCTGCCGTACCCCGAACAGGCCGGGCGCTTCGCCGAGCAACTGCTCGAGCGGGTTTCCATCCAGCAGCCGATGGAGGGCCTGGATGTCAGCCTGGGCGTGAGCATCGGTATCGCCACCTACCCAGACTGCGGGGCCACGGTCGAAGGCCTGCTGCGCGCCGCCGATGCGGCGATGTATGCGGCCAAACAGGCTGGGCGCCAGCAATACCGCTTCTACGACCAGGAGCTCAACGGCCGCGCGCGTTCGCGGCTGATGCTCGAAGACGGCGTGCGCCAGGCGGTCGAGGCGCAGGACTTCAGCCTGGTGTACCAGCCGCAGGTCGGCTTCGCCGATGGGCACCTGCGCGGCTTCGAGGCCTTGCTGCGCTGGCAGCACCCCAGTGTGGGCGATGTACCGCCAGGGCTGTTCATTCCCCTGCTGGAAGAGGCCCGCCTGATCAACCGCCTGGCCAGCTGGATCTACCGCCAGGGCGCGGCCCAGCGCCATGCCTGGCGTGAGCGTTTCGCCCCGGACCTGGTATTGGGCATCAGCCTGAGCCGGGCGCAATTCGCCATGCCCAGCCTGGTCGATGAGCTGCGGCGGGTGATCGACGAGTACCACCTGGTGCCCTCGCAGCTGGAGGTGGAGGTTGCGGAGACTTCGCTGACCGACAACCTCGAGGCGGCCATCAAGCAGATACACCGGGTGCACGAACTGGGCGTGAGGGTGGCGCTGGACGACTTCGGTGCCGGTGACTGCTCGCTGCGCATGCTGCGCGACCTGCCGATCGATACCTTGAAGCTGGACCGCCACCTGGTGGCGCGCCTGCCGGGCTCGGCCGCCGACGCCGCGCTGGTGCGCAGCGTCATCGGCCTGTGCGCGCAATACCGCATCACGGTCATCGCCGAAGGCGTGGAAACACCGGCCCAGGCGGCCTGGCTGAAAGCCAACGGCTGTGCCTACGTGCAAGGCTTTCTGGTCGCCCACCCGATGACGGCGGCGCACGCCAGCGAGTTCCCGGCAATTTTTCCCTGGCCCCGGCCCTGATTGGCTAGAATCGGCGTTCGTTACGCCGAAAACCGTGCCATGACCGTATTACGCTACTTGCAAGCCTACCCGCCGCACCTGCAACAGCAGGTGCAGCAAATGATCGACAGCGACCGCCTGGGCGGCTACCTGCAGCAGCGCTACCCGGGCCGCCATGACGTGCAGAGCGACAAGGCGCTGTACAACTACGCCCAGCAACTGCGCCAGCAGTACCTGCGTACTGCGCCGCCGCTGGACAAGGTGCTGTTCGACAACCGTCTGGACCTCACCCACCGCGCCCTGGGCCTGAATACGGCGGTGTCGCGGGTGCAGGGCGGCAACCTCAAGGCGAAGAAGGAAATCCGCATCGCCTCGCTGTTCAAGGAGGCGGCGCCGGCGTTTCTGCGCATGATCGTGGTGCACGAGCTTGCGCACCTGCGCGAGCGCGACCACAGCAAGGCGTTCTACCAGCTGTGCCAGCACATGGAACCGGACTACCACCAACTGGAATTCGACCTGCGCGTGTACCTGACCTATCGGGAACTGCCAGGCAACCTGTAAGGACCCCGCAGCATGGAAGTGAGCAAGACCAAGAGCAGCTTCTATCGTCGTTTGTACGTGGCCTGGCTGATCGACAGCCAGACCGCCACCAGCGTACCGGCCTTGATGGAGGCCACCGGCATGCCGCGGCGCACCGCCCAGGACACCATCGCAGCCCTGGCCGACCTGGACATCGTCTGCGAGTTCGAGCAGCAGGAAGGGGCGCGCAACCATGCCGGGCACTACCGCATCCATGACTGGGGGGCGATCGACAAGCAGTGGATCATCCGGCACCTGCGCCAGATCCGCGAGGTGCTCGGCTACCCGTGAGCTGCCGGGCTCAGGCCTTGCGCATGCCGATGTGGGGGATGTCGTCTTCCAGGTACTGCTCGCCCACCACTTCGAAGCCGTGCTGGCCATAGAAGCCCTGCAGGTGCGCCTGCGCCGAGAGGTACACCGGCGTGCCCGGCCAGCAATGCGCGGCCGCTTCCAGCCCTTTGAGCAGCAGCGGGTGGCCCAGCTTCAGCCCGCGCGCCTGCGGCGCCGTCACCACACGGCCAATGACCACGTCGCCACCCTGGGACTGCGGATCGAGCAGGCGCAGGTAGGCCAGCAACTGGTCCTCCTGCCAGGCCATCAGGTGCAGGGTGTCGCCTGCCAGGTCCTGGCCGTCGACTTCCTGGTAGGCGCAGCGCTGCTCCACCACGAACACTTCGGTGCGCAACTGCAGGATGGCGTAGAGCTGCTCCTTGCTCAGATCAGTGTGGTGCTTGCAGACCCATTCGATGGACATGGCGGGTAACTCCTGAAAATGATCGGCGATCATCGCAAATTTGCTGGCCGGCGACGAGTGGCAGATGGGTTCGGCCAAAATAGAGGCTAAATGACACTATTGGCCGCTGCCCTGCGCCACGGCTTTGTGTACTCTCGTTTGCAGATGCCTTTCATCACGTGTGCCCCCTCTGCAAAAGGACTTCAGCATGCGGCCACTGCTTTACGCGTTGGGATTGTTGGGCGTGATGCTGACAGCACCTGCCCTGGGCCAGGAAAAGCTGCGGCTGGTGGCCGACAACTGGCCGCCGTTCACCGACAGCGGCATGCCCGGCGGTGGCTTGGCCACCAGCCTGGTCACCACCGCGCTGACACGCGCGGGTTATGCCAGCGGCTACGAGGAGGTGCCCTGGGCGCGTGCGCTGATGGGCATTGGCGAAGGGCGCTACGACGTGCTGATCAACACCTGGTACAACGACTCGCGGGCGCAGGTCGGCCAGTTTTCCAAGGGCTACCTGAACAACCGGATTCGCCTGCTCAAGCGCAAGGGCGACAACTTCCGCTACCAGCAGCAGAGCGACCTGTACCCCTACAGTATTGCCGTGGTGCGCGACTACGCCTACTCGCCGGTGTTCGATGACGACAGCCGCCTGCACAAGGTGCAGGTGCGCAACTTCTCCACGGCCGTGCGCATGCTGGCGGCAGGGCGGGTGAACCTGGCGGTGGAGGATGAGTACGTGGCGCGCTACAACCTGCAGCGCGAGCCGCAGCAGGTGCGCGACGGCGTGACGCTGGTGGGGCCGCCGCTGGCGGAGAATACCCTGCATATTCTGGTGAGCCTGAAGCATCCCGAGCACCAGCAGATCGTCGAACGCTTCGAGCGCGCCATTGCGGCGATGAAGGCCGATGGCAGCTATGCGCGGTTGCTGCGCCAGCATGGCTTTTGACCTCTGGCGTCTGTGCTGGCCCTATCGCCGGCAAGCCGGCTCCCACAGGTTAGCTACAACCCTTGAGCCTAGCGGGGTACCTGTGGGAGCGGGCTTGCCCCGCGAAGAGGCAAGCCGGCTCCCACAGGTTATCTACAACCCTTGAGCCTAGCGGGATACCTGTGGGAGCGGGCTTGCCCCGCGAAGAGGCCGGCAAAGGCAACGAGAAATCAGGCCGGTGAGCCCTCTTTGATCAGGTGCGCGGCCAGGGTCCGCAGCGGCCCCAGCTGCCGGCAGATCAAGGCCAGCTGCGTCTGCACCAGCCGCTGATGCTCATCCACCTCATCGGGCATCTGCTCCAGCGCATTGGCCAGCGCCTCCTCGGCGTCGCTGTGAATGGCCACCGGCAAGCGCGCCGCCAGGCCATTGGCAATCTCGTCCAGGCTGTCGGCCAGGCTCTGCCCGGCGCCGTCGATCAACTGTTCCTGCACCTCTGCCGGCAAGGCATTGTCGCGGTGTGCACCCAGCCCCGAGAGGTAGCTGAGCAAGGTATGCGACAGCACCAGGAAGCGGAAGCCCACGTCCGCCTCCTTACGAAAATGCCCAGGCTCCATGAGCATGTTGGCCAGCGTGGTGGACAGCGCGGCATCGGCGTTGTGGGCGTTGCGCCGGGCCAGGCGGTAGGCGAGGTCGTCGCGCTTGCCGTGGGCGTACTGCTGCATGATCTGGCGCAGGTACAGGCTTGCGCAGCTCAAGGTATTGGCCAGCGCCTTGTTCAGGCGCCGGCCCTGCCAGTCGGGGAGGAACAGGAACACCGCGAGGATGGCGATCAGGCTGCCCACCAGCGTATCGAACAGGCGCGGCAGGAACAGCCCATAGCCATCGCCGATCTGGTTGAAGCAGAACAGCACCATCAGCGTGATGGCTGCCGTGGCCAGGGTGTAGCGGGTGGTGCGGTTGACGAAGAACACCACTCCGGCAACCACCGCGAACAGCGACTGGATCACAGGGTTGGGGAACAGGTCGAACAGCGCCCAGCCCACGGTCAGGCCGATGGCCGTGCCGAAAATCCGCTGCACCAGCTTGCGCCGGGTCGCGCCGTAGTTGGGCTGGCAGACGAACAGCGTGGTGAGGATGATCCAGTAGCCCTGGGTCGGGTGGATCAGGTGCACCATGCCATAGCCGATCGACAGCGCCAGCGGCAGGCGCAGGGCATGGCGGAACAGCAGTGAGGTGGGTGTGAGCTGGGTGCGCAGGCGGGTCCAGACGTCCTTGAGGTTGCGCGGCGAGCGGTCGAGCAGGCTGCTGTCGCTGGCATCGGCGAGGCTGTCCGGGTTGCTGGCGGCGCCCAGCAGGCGGTCGAGGGTGGCCAGGTTGGCCGCCAGTGCTCGCAGCGAGCGCAACAGGCCGCGCCAGGCCGGGTTGTTCTGGTTGCGCAGGTGCTCCAGGGAGGCGTTGAGGTCTTCCAAAGTGTCGGCGAAGCGGCTGTCGAGCACGAACGGCTGGCGCAGGCGGATCGAGCGCGCCAGGTCCTGGCAGGCCGAGCCTTGATGGCGCAGCAGGCGCTGGCAGCGGAACATCACGTCGCTGTGGAAGAACGCATCGGCCAGGGCGTTGTAGGGGTAGTGCGAGGCGCTGACGCGCTCGTGGATGTCCTGGGCCAGGAAGTACAGCTTCAGGTAGCGGCTGACCTTGGAGTTGGGCTGGCTGTTGCCCACCCGGTGCAAGATGATTTCCTTGGCCGCGTTGAGGGCCGCGACCACCTTGCCGTTCTGCTGGGCCAGCTCCAGGCGCCGGGCTTCCAGGTCATGGTTGCGGATCGGCTCGAACAGGTTGGCCTTGAGCTTGAGGTAGCGGCCCAGTTCGAAGAACAGCTTGGCCAGGCTCTGCTGCACCGGCTGGTTGGAAAACAGCGCCTGCCACAGCACCGACAGCAGGCCGTACCAGGCAGCGCCGGCCACCAGCAGCAGCGGTTCGTGCCAGAAGTCGGTGACCTGGCCGCCGCGCTGGTCGACGCCGATCATGGTGTACACCGCGGTGATCAGCGTGGCCGAGGCGATGGCGCCATAGCGCTCGCCCAGCGCCCCGAGCATGGTCAGGCCGAAGGCCGCCAGCGCCAGGGCGATGGCGAATATCCAGGGGTAGGGGAACAGCAGCTCGACGGCGAGGGCGGCGATGGCGAAGCACACCAAGGTCACCGCCAGGGCGCTGAGGCGGCCCTGCCAGCTGTCGTCGGTCTCGGCCAGGGCGCTGGCGATGATGCCGAGGAACAGCGGAATCAGCAGGCCCATCTCGTTCTGGTACCAGCACAAGGCCAGGCTGCCGGTCAGGGCAATGGTCACTCGAATGCTGTAGCTGAACTTGTCTTGGCCCCACAGGCGACGCAGTGACTGACGGAACGAGCTCGATGACATGATGGCCTTGGGCAGTGATCGAATGAATGCATTGCCGCACGGACCAGCAAGAAGCGTTCCGTGCTGCTGAATGGATTCTACTCTACACGAACTGCGCCGCAGCGTTGGCCGATGCCCAGGCCCACTGGAAATTGAAACCGCCCAGGTGGCCGGTGACATCCAGCACTTCACCGATGAAGTACAGCCCAGGGCTCTTCAGCGACTCCATGGTCTTGGACGACACCTCGCGGGTATCGACGCCGCCCAGGGTCACTTCGGCGGTGCGATAGCCCTCGGTGCCGGCCGGCACCAGCTGCCAGGCGGCCAGCTTGTCGGCGATCTGCGCCAGTTCTGCCGGGGTGTACTGCTTCATCGGCCTGGATTCGAACCACTGCTCGGCCAGCAGGTTGGCCAACTTGCGGGTGAACACCTCGCCCAGCACCGTCTTGAGCTCGGCGTTGGCGCGTTCGGCTTGCTGCTGTTGCAGCCAGGCCAGCGCATCGCGATCGGGCAGCAGGTTGATCTCGACGGTGTCGCCGGCTTCCCAGAACGAAGAGATCTGCAAGATCGCCGGGCCACTCAGGCCGCGGTGGGTGAACAGCAGGTTTTCGCGAAAGCTGGTGCCGTTGCAGCTGGCCGTACAGTCCAGCGAGGTGCCCGAAAGCTCGGTGCACAGTGCCTTGAGTTGGGGCTCGGTGATGGTGAACGGCACCAGGCCGGCGCGGGTCGGCAGCAGGGTGTGGCCGAACTGGCGCGCCACCTGGTAGCCGAAACCGGTGGCGCCCAGGGTCGGGATCGACAAGCCGCCGGTGGCGATCACCAGCGACTGGCAGGCGAACTGGCCGGCGCTGGTTTGCAGCAGGTAGCCGCCTTCGGTCTTCTCGATGTGCTGGATGCTGGTTTCCATGCGCAGTTCGGCACCGGCCTCGGCGCATTCGGCCAGCAGCATGTTGAGGATGTCGCTGGCCTTGTTGTCGCAGAACAGCTGGCCGAGCTTTTTCTCGTGGTAGGGCACGCCGTGCTTGGCCACCAGCTCGATGAAGTCCCACTGGGTGTAGCGGGCCAGGGCCGATTTGCAGAAGTGCGCGTTGTGCGACAGGAAGTTGGCCGGCTCGGTGTACAGGTTGGTGAAGTTGCAGCGCCCGCCGCCGGACATGAGGATCT
>NZ_DJTF01000193.1:0-20419 GCF_002438125.1 Pseudomonas sp. UBA6315 | reverse complement strand
GTTTGTAACTGTACCAGAGCGGCAAAAGCCATTCGACGATGGTAGTAGCGAGGGCGGGAAATTTTTCCGGGCTTCGAGGCGAGGGCTCTAGCCCGCGGCCGGCGGCCCGGCGAGGGAAAAATGAAGGCAAGCTTGCCAAGGGATTGTTACAGATTCTGTCAAAAGGCGACAAAACTTTATCAAAACACTATCTGTTTCCCTTAGTTACCGAGGCATAAGATTCACCTCGCCAGCAACGGCAAGGCGATTAACTACTGGTAACAGCCCCCACGAAGGCAAACGTTAATCCCTCTCTAATCCCGATAGTTGAAAACTTGGCAGTACTCGCGGCGCCACAAGCGCCGCGTGCCCCCTCACGACCTTAGACAGGTAAATAGAAAATGAAAGCTTTACTGGCATTGGTACTTGGCGGTCTTTGCAGCGCGGCGATCGCCGGCGAGGCAAACGATGTCGAGCAGATTCCGGTTGAACAGTACAGTTACTCGCAGCACCTGGACATCGCTCGGGTCATCTCCATGAGCGAAGTGCCAAACGTCTGCGAAGTCGTGCCCGCCCGCATGACCTATGAAGACTCCAATGGGCAGAAGCACATTCTTGAATACCGCGTGATGGGCAACGGCTGCTCCAACGGCTGAGTTCTGTTGATCAAGGGGCCTGCGGGCCCCTTCGCTGTTAGTTCATTCGCCCGACTTGCCCAGGGAATAATCCCGCAACTTATTGGCAATGGTCGTGTGTGAAACACCCAATCTTTTTCCCAATGCCCGGCTACTTGGGTATTCCCCCATCAAACTTTCCAACACCGCCTTCTCGAAACGCCCGACAATTTGCGAAAGGTCCCCATCCAGGGAAAACTCGCCCAACGGTTGGCGCACGCCATAATCCGGCAAACGGATATGTTCGCTCTTCACCACCCCGCCCTCACATAGCGATACGGCCTGGAACAATACGTTTTCCAGTTGCCGCACGTTGCCTGGCCAATGGTAATGCGCCAGCTTGTCCATCGCCGCCGGCGCCAGGCGCGGCATGGCGCAGCCGATCTGGCGGCTGGCCTGGTCGAGAAAGTGCTGCACCAACCCTTCGAGCCCGTCCATGCACTCGCGCAGCGGCGGGATATGCAGCGACAGCACATTGAGCCGGTGATACAGGTCCTGGCGAAACTCGCCGCGGGCGCACAGCTCCGAGAGGTCGACCTGGGTGGCGCAGATCACACGCACATCGAGGTACACCTCTTCATCGCTGCCTACACGGCGAAAGCACCCATCCTGCAGAAAACGCAGCAGCTTCACCTGCAGGCGCGGGCTCATTTCCCCAACCCCATCGAGGAACAAGGTACCGCCCGCCGTCAGTTCCAGCAGCCCCAGCTTGCCCTCGGCGCGCGCCCCCTCGAAGGCCCCGGGACCATAACCGAACAGTTCGGTCTCGGCCATCGACTCCGGCAGGCCGGCGCAGTTGAGCGCCATCAGCGGCGCCTGCCCGCGCGGGCTGGCCAGGTGGCAGGCGCGGGCCAGCAACTCCTTGCCGGTACCGGTTTCGCCCTCGATCAGCAGGGGTGCATCCAGTGGCGCCATGCGCCGCGCCTCGCGCACCACCGCCGCCATTACCCGCGAACTCTGGAAGATGCTGTCGAAGCCGCGCAGCTCCTGCTTGCGCACGTTGTAGATGCGCTCACCGATGCGGTCGGCGCGGTGCAGGGTGAGCACGGCGCCGGCCAGGGCCTCGCTGTCGTCGTGCTCGGACTGCAGCGGCGCGATATCGGCCAGGAACACATCGCCCTTGACCTTGATGCGCAGGCCGTTGATCCGCGACTTGTTGGCCCGCACCAGCTCCGGCAGGTCGAAATCCTCCACATAGCGCGCCAAGGGCATGCCCGGCACTTCATCCACCCGCACGCCCAGTAACTGCGCCGCCGTGCGGTTGGCGGCGACGATGCTGCCGCCCATGTCCACCGACAGCACCGGGAAATCCAACGCCCCCAGCAACGCATTGAGCTCCATGTGCCGCCGCTCGCTGGGCATCAGCCCGACACGCTTGACCCCGAACACCCCGGCGATGGACTCGAACTTCGGCCGCAGCGCCTGGAACTGCAGGTTGATGAGGTTCGGGCAATGCAGGTAGATGGCATTGCCGTGGTCACCCCCCACCTCGCCGCGCAGCACGTTGATGCCGTACTCCACCAACAGGTTGAGGATGTCGCGAAGGATGCCGATGCGGTTCTGGCAGTGCACTTTGATACGCATGAACGCTCTCGAAACGGCGAAGTTTTTCAACCCCGCACGAAAAATCCGTAAAGATAAGCTGACAAAAACACTGCCTTCATCAGCTTCATGTGCCGAATTTTCCGACATGCCGGCACTTTTGTAAAATTATCGTTACGAACGAGAGCGCAGTGGCCAGCCGCCAACCCCCGCCCACCCCGTGCAATTGATCGGATTGCGGGATATTCCTGATGCATGTCGTGGACATAACAAGAATGCCCTCACCAGGAGAGCCACATGAAACAGACGCAATACGTGGCACGCGAGCCCGATGCGCACGGTTTTATCGACTACCCGCAGCAAGAGCATGCGGTGTGGAACACGCTGATCACCCGCCAGCTCAAAGTCATCGAGGGCCGCGCCTGCCAGGAGTACCTGGACGGCATCGACCAGCTCAAGCTGCCCCATGACCGCATCCCGCAACTGGGCGAGGTCAACAAGGTGCTGGGCGCCACCACCGGCTGGCAGGTTGCCCGGGTTCCGGCACTGATCCCCTTCCAGACCTTCTTCGAATTGCTGGCCAGCAAACGCTTCCCGGTCGCCACCTTCATCCGCACCCCGGAAGAACTGGACTACCTGCAGGAACCGGACATCTTCCACGAGATCTTCGGCCACTGCCCGCTGCTGACCAACCCTTGGTTCGCCGAATTCACCCACACCTACGGCAAGCTCGGCCTGGCCGCGACCAAGGAGCAGCGCGTGTACCTGGCGCGGCTGTACTGGATGACCATCGAGTTCGGCCTGATGGAAACCCCACAAGGTCGCAAGATCTACGGCGGCGGCATCCTCTCCTCGCCCAAGGAGACCGTCTACAGTCTGTCTGGCGAACCGGAGCACCAGGCCTTCGACCCGATCGAAGCCATGCGCACGCCCTATCGCATCGACATCCTGCAGCCGCTGTACTTCGTGCTGCCGAACCTCAAGCGCCTGTTCGACCTGGCCCACGAAGACATCATGGGCATGGTCCAGCAAGCCATGCAGCTGGGGCTGCACGCGCCGAAGTTTCCACCCAAGCAGGCTGCCTGAGCCCTCCCCATAACAACTCGAACCGGATAAGTACCCATGAATGCCTTGAACCAAGCCCATTGCGAAGCCTGCCGCGCCGATGCACCGAAAGTCACCGACGACGAGCTGGCCGAGCTGATCCGCGAGATCCCGGACTGGAACATCGAAGTACGCGACGGCCACATGGAGCTGGAGCGCGTGTTCAAGTTCAAGAACTTCAAGCATGCCCTGGACTTTACCAATGCCGTGGGCGAAATCGCTGAAGCCGAAGGCCACCACCCGGGCCTGCTGACCGAGTGGGGCAAGGTCACCGTGACCTGGTGGAGCCACTCGATCAAGGGCCTGCACCGCAACGATTTCATCATGTGCGCGCGCACCGACAAGGTTGCCGAGAAGGCCGAAGGCCGCAAGTAACCATCAGTGAAATCGCAAAAGGGGCCGTACATCGGCCCCTTTTTCATTGGGGAAATGGCCGGTATCCGCCCGCAAAACCGACAAGCGACCGGGAAAAAATACAAACTGTCATCCAGACTTGTGTATCCTGCCCCAGCTTTTTGAAGCTCGAACCGCGCCTGGCGCAGACTTTTCACTCACACTTGCGAGGAACGACGAGATGCATGAAATCCCGAATCTTCCCTTCCCAAGCCTGAACCCCGAAGAGCCAACCGTTGCCGCTCACTCCGAACCGACGCCTGCCGTCGAGGATGGCGACGATCAATCCAGCGCTGACCAGGAATAACCGCGCAATCCCGTCGGCTGTGTGAAAACGGCTGACCCGCGGGCAACCGCCGTCATCACGTTTTCACACCGTCTTGCCCTGTCCCTACCCCGCTAACACCTCGCGCTCGCCACCGGTACGCACATTGACGGCCCCTTTCAAAGGAGCCAACGCCATGTCACCGGAAACCCCGAACGATGACCTGCCTGCGCTGATCGATGCGCTCGACACCCAAAGCCTGGTGCTGCACAGCGAGCTCTCAGGCCCGCACGACCTCAAGACCTCCCTCAACCTGCACCTGGACCGGGCTTTCGATTTCCCCGCGCTGTACCCCTCCGATCTCGATGACCAAGCCATTCGCGCCTCTTTCGCCCTCGCCTTCGCAAGCCCCGGCCCCAAGGCCTATGTCAATGCCGCCTTGCAGCGCTCGGCGCAGGCGCCGGTGAGCGATAGCCAATGCGCCCACTTCTACGCGACCCTGGCCGAAAAACTGCTGACTGCTGCCGACCCACGTGCTCGTTGGGCGCCGACGGCAGCGCCTTACAGCATCAGCAGCCTCGCCCAATCGCTGTGGGCAGACCAGCAATGCCTGGTACGTCGCGATGCGTTCATCGTTGCCGCATTGCTCGCCTACGCAGAGCTGCCCACCCACCCAACACCCCCCAGGCCTGCTTCGCCGGCCTTGCAACTGGAGGGTTACCTGGACCTGCCCGCCATTGCGCAGCACCTCCTCTCGCCCGCCCCCCGCACGAGCCTGGCGCGCAAACTTTTCGCTACGCTGCAGACCGACGTCCACGCCAACAGCCGGCGATACCGAGCGCCCACCGCAAAGGAACGCAAGGCCGGCCACTTGCCCAACGAGTACGGCAAGGCTTGGCTGCCAGGGCCGTCGCTGCAGGGTTCGCCGGCGCAAGTGCTTGATGCGCTGCTTCACTCCAGCGCCTTCGATGACTGGGCCCTGAGCCTGGGGGCAACCCTGCAGTGGCCCGCCCACGGCACGCCCGAACCACGCCACCTGGCCCTGGCCGAGCAGGCACTGCTGGAGGTGATCTATCCGCCACAGACGCGACGGCCGGGCTGTCTCCTGGATTTCGAGCTGTTCAGCCAGGACAACGCCTCCACACCCGCCGCCGACATCCGCCACGACCTGGTCAACAGCGTACAGGCGAGCCTCGCCTGCACCACTGCTGACGCGCAGCTTGCCAGCGAGCTGCTGATGCGCCGGCTCGCCCCCGAGCTGCTGCTCGACGACTGGCCAGCCGATTACCGCCATGAACCCGACCTGCTGTGGACCCAATTGCGCCAGGGCGCCTGGGTGTTGCTGGCGAGCGGTGATCCGCTGACCTTCAGCCACGCGCTGGCCGCCGGCACGCGCCCAAGCGTGGCGGATGACCCGCTCACCAACGAAGCCCTGCACGACACGTTGGTCGAGTGGGCGCAGGTCAAGCAGCACATCGATCACCCCGCGCCCTGGTCCGCCGCGCAATGGCGCCGCATCCACGATCACTACCTGACGGCCTGGAACCTCGATGCGCTGCGCACCCTCCCCGACCGCGTCGCCCAGGCGCGCTGGCAATTGGAGCAGGCCGGCCTCGACCCAGACGGGCGCAACAACGACCAGCAACTGCACCTGGAAGCCTACCTGGACCATGGCGAGAATTACGCCCAACGCACCCTGCCAGACATGAACACCTGGTACGAAAGCGCGTTCGACGCCTGGCAGAAAACGGCCACCGCAGCCTACGAAAAAACCTTCCAGTGTTGCCTCGGCCAGCTCGACCCTGAGCTGATGCAGCGCCTGCACGATGAGCCCTGGACCTGCCATGCCGTGGCCTGGCCTCGATACTGCGGCCCCGTGCAAGGGGGGATTCCCGGCTACGGCGACAGCGCAGAAACCGAATGGCGCTTCGAAGTGGCCACGAAGGGGCTGCTCATCCTGCTTCCCGGCCCCGTGAACGACACGTTGCTGACACTGTTCCCAGAGCAACTGCAATGGACCACACGCGAAGTCGACACCCGCTATCGCCACCATCTGACCGACACCCTCGAGCTGAACTACAGCCAGTTCCATGACACGCCACTGCCCTGGGATGTCGCCAACTTCCCGCGCCTGCAGTCGCCCCTGCAAGCCCCGGCCGAACAGCGGGTAGCGGCGCTTGCCAGGCACTATCCCGAGGCCATCGCGCTCAGCGACCGGCAAGCCCTGCACGCAGTGGGCAAAGGCGCCACGCGCCTGGAACTGCACCAGGCCAGGCAACACCAGGAAAGCCTGGGCCGCTACCTGTGGAAACTGCTCAAGAACAACGTGCCCGGGCTTGGCTGCTTCGATGTGCGCAGTGGCCAGCAAGCGCTGGCCTGCGGCCTGGACGCGTTGTTCCTGCTGGGCAGCGCGATCAGGGTGGGCGGCCGGCTGCTGCGCCCGCTGGTGGCGCTGCACGGCGCCGAGCAGCAAGCCGCCAACGCCAGCCGTGAGGGCATCGTGAACATCGCCAGGCGCTGGTCTGGCTCTTTGCCCGAGGCACTGCTGGAGCGGGCGCCTGGGCCGCGCAGATGGCACAGTGCGCCGGAGCTGCCGAGTTCCCGGCGCTGGTTCGACGAAATGGCCATCCACGAACAGATCGTGCCCGGGCAGACACCGCCCACCATCAGCGTCAGCTCCGCCAGCGATGACGGCAATCGCCTGGTCTGGGCTGGTATCGAAGAGCCGGTGAGCATCCATCGAAGCGCCGATGAGATCGATGCATTGATTAACGGTTGCGTGTACCGATTGCACCCGATCTCGCAACCTGGAGTAGCCAACCGCCTATCCCACGCCAGCCTGGTCACCGCCCCAGCGCCAACGATTGAGACGATCAGCCCGAACAGGCACAGGCTCATCTTCAACCCGCCCGCGATCGAATCGCACACCCCCGTGTTCGGCCAGCAGGTAAGTCGCGCTTTCCTCACCCGTCGTATCGAGCCTTTCGTCGTGCGCGTGCGCGGCAACGACAACCGTAGTTATTGGTCTTCCCTGATGGTGCGTGATGGCAAGATTCTGCATTTGAAGAGAGGCAAAGTACTCAAGCAGGTCACCGCCGACGAAGCCGCCATCAACTACTTGCTTGCAGACAGTCAGCCGTCCTACCACAGACGCATCATGGTCGAACCCAGTGGCGAGCTCTGGTTCGGCCTGCCGGACGATATGCCACTGGATCAGGTGACACTCATTACCAGCCACTGCCCACCGATACGGCTTGGCGGCCTCGCCCGCGGCATCGCCGATAGGCGCACGCTCAGGGGCGCGGTGATCGAGTGGCGCGGCGAACAATGGTTGATGGTCGAGGCCGACACCCTGGCAATCTACGGCGCGCCCTACCAGCCCTGGAAATGGCAAAGCAACCAACTCAAGGCCATGGCCGAAGGACGCCCGCGCTCGGACCTTGCAACAGCACCCCACTCCGAACGCAGGCGGCTTCAGCGGATCACCGACCAAGACGCGATCGAAAGCTACCTGGAGGTCAGCGAGTCTTACCGAATCGTCGCCACCCACGCCAACCTTCAGCAGGACATCGACAACGTGGCGCAACTGCTGCGGGACTGGATTCGCTACGACAATACCCTTGAGCCGCTCAACAAATCCCCTTACATCAAGCTGCTCGAAGACCTGCAGGAGCAGTCGCTGACCGAATATGCCCAGAACATCCTCACTCGGTTGCAGCCGCAACGCGCGCTCACCGGCCTCACCGGCCTGCAGCGCTCAGGCGTGGTCGGGCTGAACAAGCACATCATCCCGGATTGGTTGCAACTGGCCGAGGTCGATGAGGTGCTGGGCCAGCACATCGTCGGTGTGCTCAATCGCCTGCTGCCTGCCCAAGGCGGCAAAACAGCCTTCACTTCGACAACCCTGGCCGAACTGCTCACAGAACAGGGGGCCACGACGTTGCGTGAGCACCTGGGTGGCGCAAACCTGGCCTTCGCCATGGTGCAGATGCACGACGGCATCCGCAGGGTCTACTACTCGCTCTCCGGTGGCAGAAGGCACCAACTGACGATCCCATTGCCCGGCCCCAATGAACAGCCGCCCGTCACCTTCATCGATGCGCGCGCCTACATGAATGACAGGGCACCAGACCTGCGCTTAAGCCAACTGCCAGTGTTGCGCCGCAGCGATCAACTGGTTGAGCGCTCCCACCCTCGCACGCTGGACTCGGAACGCTTGATTGCCTCTACCCTCAACGACCAACTACTGACACAGAGCGAGCACGTCCAGTACATCCATGTGTTCACCCTGTTCGACACCTGCCGCTCCTGCGGCGGCTATGTACTGCCGCGCTTGCGCCTGGACTACCCCAGCGCCGATTTCGGCGTGACCTGGCTGCTGCCTTACGCCGATTGACCACCCGGGCCTGGGCGGGCCGTGAAAGCTTCATCCCATGGCCCGACCATGCCCGCTATCATGTCGGGCATCATGCGTCAGCGGTCATGGCCCCTCTATGCCACAGCATTCCCCCTCCTCACTTGCAACCACCTTGCAGGTCGTTTCCATCGTCCTGTTCACCTTCATCGGCTACCTGAACATCGGCATCCCCCTGGCCGTGCTGCCTGGCTATGTGCACAACGACCTGGGCTTCAGCACCGTGGTCGCAGGCCTGGTCATCAGCGTGCAGTACCTGGCGACCCTGCTCAGCCGCCCTACCGCCAGCCGCATCATCGACAACCTGGGGAGCAAGAAGGCCGTCATGTACGGCCTGTTCGGCTGCGGCCTGAGCGGCGTGTTCATGCTGGCCTGCGCCTTCCTCACCCACCTGCCCTGGGCAAGCCTGGCCTGCCTGCTGCTGGGCCGGCTGGTGCTGGGCAGTGCCGAGAGCCTGGTGGGTGCCGGCTCGATTGGCTGGGGTATCGGCCGGGTGGGTGCCGACAACACCGCCAAGGTCATTTCCTGGAACGGCATCGCCAGCTATGGCGCCCTGGCCGCCGGCGCGCCACTGGGCGTGCTGATGGTCAAGAGCCTGGGGCTGTGGAGCATGGGCGCGAGCATCATCGGGCTGGGCGCCATCGGCCTGCTGCTGGCCTGGCCGAAACGCGCCGCGCCGATCGTCAGCGGTGTGCGCCTGTCGTTCCTGCGGGTACTGGGCAAGGTCTTCCCGCATGGTTCGGGGCTGGCCCTGGGTTCGATCGGCTTCGGCACCATCGCCACCTTCATCACCCTGTACTACGCCAGCCGCGGCTGGAGCAACGCGGCTCTGACCCTGAGCCTGTTCGGCGCCAGCTTCATCAGTGCGCGGTTGCTGTTCGGCAACCTGATCAACCGCATTGGCGGCTTTCGCGTGGCAATCGCCTGCCTGTCGGTGGAAACCCTGGGGCTGCTGATGCTGTGGCTGGCACCCAGCGCGCACATGGCGCTGGCGGGGGCGGCGCTGAGCGGGTTCGGTTTCTCGCTGGTGTTCCCGGCGCTGGGCGTGGAGGCGGTGAACCAGGTGTCGGCGGCCAACCGCGGGGCGGCGGTGGGGGCCTATTCGCTGTTCGTCGATTTGTCGCTGGGGATTACCGGGCCGCTGGTGGGTGCGGTGGCGTCGGGGTTCGGCTTTGCTTCGATGTTTCTGTTTGCAGCGGCGGCGGCGTGTTGCGGGCTGGTGTTGAGCCTGTACCTGTACCGGCAGGCGCGGCGGGCCCGGGAAGGCCTGCACAAGGCTTGACCCTGTAGCGCCGCTACCGGCCTCTTCGCGGGGCAAGCCCGCTCCCACAGGTTCACCACTGATCTTTAGCGAGGTGCAGTACCTGTGGGAGCGGGCTTGCCCCGCGAAGAGGCCCGTGCAGATCTAACGCTGGGCGTACTGCAACACCACTTCCAGCGGGTGGCGCATCTGCCGCTCGGTCATGCGCTTGACCTGGCTGCGGCACGAGTAGCCGGTCGCCAGTGGCTCACCTTCCTTGTCCAGCTTGGTCGCCCACGACTGCTCGAAGATGGTCCGCGAGGTGCCCTGGTTGCGCGCCTCGTGGCCATAGGTACCGGACATGCCGCAGCAGCCGGTGGCCTCGGTCACAAGCTTGAGCCCCAGGCGGGCGAACACCTGCTCCCATTGCTTGGTGCTGGCCGGCACGTTGGTCTTCTCGGTGCAGTGCGCCATCAGGCGGAAATTGCCCGGCGCGGTCGGCGCCTGCTCGGGCAGCACGTTCATCAACCATTCCTGCGGCAGCAGCACCGCCGGGCAGCCGTCCAGCCCCGGCACTTTCTGGTACTCCTGGCGATAGACCAGGGTCATCGCCGGGTCCAGGCCCACCAGCGGCACGCCGCAGTCGGCCAGGGCCTTGAGCTGGGTGGCGTTGCGGATGGCGGCCTTGGCGAAGGCGCCGAGGAAGCCCTGCACGTGCAGCGGCTTGCCATTGGCACTGTAGGGCGCCAGGAACACCCGGTGGCCCAGGCGGTGGGCCAGCTCGATGAACGCGGCCAGCAGCGGCGTCTCGAAATAGCGGGTAAAGGCATCCTGCACCAGCACGATGCTGCGCTCGCGCTGGGCCGGCGTCAGTTCGCGCAGCGCCGGCACGCTGGCCACGCCGACCCGGCAGCGGGTCAGGGTGGACTGGAAGTTGAAGCGGCTGATCAGCGGGCTGTCGACCATGCCGACCTTGTCCGCCAGCAGCTTGCCCACCCATTTCGAGCCCACCACCGCGTTGTACAGGCCCGGCGCATGGGCCAGGTACGGGATGGTGAACTCCAGCGAGCCGATCAGGTAGTCACGCAGCGGGCGCTGGTAGCGGCCGTGGTACAGCTCGAGGAAGCGCGAGCGGAAGTCCGGCACGTTGACCTTGATCGGGCACTGCCCGGCGCACGACTTGCACGCCAGGCAGCCGGCCATGGCGTCGTACACCTCGTGGGAGAAGTCTTCCTGCCCCTGGCTGCGGGCGCGGTTGTTGCGCAGCCGCGCCGGCAGCCCCTTGAGCCACGACACCTTGTTGCGCGCCGCAGCCAGCACGTCGATGTTGGCCTCGCCCTGCAGGCGCAGCCATTCGCGCATCAGCGAGGCGCGGCCCTTGGGTGAATGCTGGCGTTCGCGGGTGGCCTTCCACGACGGGCACATGGCGTCGTTGGGGTCGTAGTTGTAGCAGGCGCCGTTGCCGTTGCAGTGCACGGCGCTGGGGAAGTCCTGCCACACCCGCTCGTCGATGGTGCGGTCGAGGTCGCCGCGCAGGGTCACGCCATCGACCTTGGTCAGGCCTTCGGCACTGCCCGGCGGGGTGCAGATCTTGCCGGGGTTGAGCTGGTTGTGCGGGTCGAAGGCGCCTTTGAGGCGCTGCAGTGCGGGGTACAGCTCGCCGAAGTATTCCGGCACATATTCCGAACGCAGGCCCTTGCCATGCTCGCCCCACAGCAGCCCGCCGTAGCTTTTGGTCAGCGCCGCCACGGCGTCGGAGATCGGCTTGACCAGCGCGGCCTGGGCCGGGTCTTTCATGTCCAGCGCCGGGCGCACGTGCAGCACGCCGGCATCGACATGGCCGAACATGCCATAGGCCAGGCCATGGCTGTCGAGCAGCGCACGGAAGTCGGCGATGTAGTCGGCCAGTTTCTCCGGCGGCACGGCAGTGTCTTCGACGAACGGCTGCGGGCGCACTTCGCCCTCGACGTTGCCGAGCAGGCCCACTGAGCGCTTGCGCATGGTGTATACGCGGGTCACCGCCTCGGCGCCTTCTGCCAGGGTATGGCCCAGGCGTTCGACGCTGGCATCACGCTGCAGGTGCTCGACGAAGGCCTCGACCCGGGCATTGACCTCGGCCGGCTCGTCGCCACAGAACTCCACCAGGTTGATGCCCAGGGTCTGGCGCTCGGGGTCGGCCGGGAAATATTCGGCGACGCTGTGCCAGACAATGTCTTTCATCGCCAGCATCAGCACCTTGGAGTCCACCGTCTCGATCGACAGCGGCTTGTGCGCCATCAGCGCATTGGCATCGCGCAGGGCGTCCATGAAGCTTGCGTAGCGCACGTTCACCAGCACGGCGTACTTGGGAATCGGCAGCACATTGAGCTTGGCTTCCACCACGTAGCCCAGCGAGCCTTCGGCACCGCACAGCACGCTGTTGAGGTTGAAGCGGCCCTGCTCGTCGCGCAGGTGCGCCAGGTCATAGCCGGTCAGGCACCGATTGAGCTTGGGGAAGGTGGTTTCGATCAGCTCGGCCTGTGTTTCCTGGATTTCCCGGGCCATGCGGTACACCTCGCCGACCCGGCCGGCGTCGGCGCAAGCCTGGTCCAGCGCGGCGTCGTCGATCGCCAGGCTGTGCAGGCGCTCACCGCCCAGCAGCACGCTGTGCAGCTCGAGCACGTGGTCGCGGGTCTTGCCATAGGTGCAGCTGCCCTGGCCGCTGGCGTCGGTGTTGATCATGCCGCCGACGGTGGCGCGGTTGGAGGTGGAAAGCTCAGGGGCGAAGAACAGCCCGTGGGGCTTGAGCGCGGCGTTGAGCTGGTCCTTGACGGTGCCGGCCTCGACCCGCACCCAACGTTCCTCGACGTTGATTTCGAGGATCTTGTTCATGTGCCGCGACAGGTCGACGACGATGCCGTCGGTCAGCGACTGGCCGTTGGTGCCGGTACCACCGCCACGCGGGGTCAGCTTGACCTCGCGAAAACGCGCCTCGGCCATCAGCGTGGCGACCTTCGCCACGTCGTCGGCGTCCAGCGGGAACACGGCGGCCTGGGGCAGGCGCTGGTAGATCGAGTTGTCGGTGGCCAACACCGTGCGGGTGCCGTAGTCGGCACTGATCTGGCCACGGAAGCCGCTGCTGCGCAGGGCTTCGAGGAATTCGGGGTAAGCGGCGGTCGGCGCAAGGGTCGGCAGCTGGGCGATCATCGAAGGATGGCCTCTTGATATGGGCTAATTCACGGGAATCCTGTCATTCCGGCATATGTCGATGCAGGCACGGATGACGTATAGGCCAATGTTCCTGTAGTTTCGCGCCAGGGGCAAACGGATAATCCTGCCGCTATCGATGACTTTTGTGAATGAATTACCGCCACCTGACACCGTCCATGTCGTTGCTGCTGGCTTTCGAGGCCGCCGCCCGGCATGAAAGCTATACCCGCGCCGCCGCGGAACTGTCGCTGACCCAGAGCGCGGTCAGCCGCCAGGTGCAGGCGCTGGAGCAGCAACTGGGCCTGACCCTGTTCCGCCGCGAAGGCCGCCAGGTGCAGTTGACCGATGTCGGCCGGCTGTACCAGCGCGAGCTCAGCGAAGCCCTGGGGCGCATCCGCAGCGCCACGCTGCAGGCCCTGGCCTACCAGTCCGGCGTCGGCACCCTGCGCCTGGCCACCTTGCCCACCTTCGGCTCCAAGTGGCTGCTGCCGCGCCTGCATGCGTTCTACAGTGCCCACCCAGGGATGCTGGTGCACATTCATTCACGTATCGAAGCCATCAACTTCGATACCAGCGAGATCGACGCCGCCATCGGCGTGGCCAGCCATGACCTGCCAGGGTTGATCTGCCATCGCCTGCATGCCGAGGAACTGGTGGTGATCCTGCCGCCCCAGGCCAGCCTCGACGCCCATGGCTGGGCACCGGCACGGATCAGTGAAGAGGTACTGCTCAACGTCGCCAACAACCCCCATGCCTGGGGCGAATGGTTCTCGCACCATGGCCTGGCGCACCGCTCGATGCGCCTGGGGCCGAGCTTCGAGCTCACCTCGCACCTGATCCAGGCGGTGCGCGCCGGGATCGGCATCGGGCTGGTGCCGCGCATTCTGGTGGAGGAAGAGCTGGCCAAGGGCGAGCTGTTCAGCCCCGGGGCGGCGTTCGCCAGCCAGCGCAGTTATTACCTGATCTATCCGCCGAGGAACGAGGCGCTGCCTTCGCTGCGGGCGTTTCGCAGCTGGTTGCTGGAACAGATCTGACAGTGTTTGCCCGTACCGGCCCTATCGCCGGCAAGCCGGCTCCTACAGGGACTGCGCTGTACCCGTGCAGGCAACAAAAAACCCGATGCCAGTCTCCTGACATCGGGTTTTGACTTACCCTGCGCAGCCCTTACTTGGCCACGCTACCGGCAGCCCCATTGCCCTGCGACTGGCGCTTGCTCTTGAGCATGTAGGCCAGCAGCATGGCCAGCAGCCACACCGGAATCGCATACACCGACACCTGGATACCCGGAATCATCAGCATGATGCCCAGGATCAGCACCACGAAGGCCAACACCAGGTAGTTGCCATACGGGTACCACAGCGCCTTGAACAGCGGCTTCTGGCCGGTGCGGTCGAGGTGCTGGCGGAACTTCAGGTGCGAGTAGCTGATCATCGCCCAGTTGATCACCAGGGTGGCGACCACCAGCGACATCAGCAGCTCCAGCGCATTCTGCGGCATCAGGTAGTTGAGCAGCACGGCGATCAGGGTCACCGCCGCCGACACCAGGATCGAACGCACCGGCACACCGCGCTTGTCGACCTTGGCCAGCGCCGCCGGGGCATCACCCTGCTCGGCCATGCCCAGCAGCATGCGCGCATTGCAGTAGGTGCCGCTGTTGTACACCGACAGCGCCGCGGTCAGTACCACGAAGTTCAGCAGGTTGGCCGCCACGTCGCTGCCCAGCAGCGAGAACACCTGGACGAACGGGCTGCTGCCATAGCTGCCGCCGGAGGCGTCGATGCTGGCGACCAGGCTGTCCCATGGGGTCAGCGACAGCAGCACCACCAGGGCGCCGACATAGAAGATCAGGATGCGGTATATGACCTGGTTGATCGCCTTGGGGATCACGGTCTTCGGCTTGTCGGCCTCGGCGGCGGTGAAGCCGAGCATTTCCAGGCCACCGAAGGAGAACATGATGAAGGCCAAGGCCATCACCAGGCCGCTGACACCATGCGGGAAGAAGCCGCCGTGGGCCCACAGGTTGGTGATCGAGGCTTCCGGGCCGCCGCTGCCGCTGGTCAGCAGGTAGGCACCCAGGCCGATCATGCCGACGATGGCGGCAACCTTGATGATGGCGAACCAGAACTCGGCCTCACCGAAGAACTTCACGTTCATCAGGTTGATGGCGTTGATCAGCAGGAAGAAGCCTGCCGCGGTAACCCAGGTGGGGATCTCCGGCCACCAGTAATGGACGTACTTGCCAACCGCCGAAAGCTCCGACATGCCCACCAGGATGTACAGCACCCAGCAGTTCCAGCCCGACAGGAAGCCGGCGAAACCGCCCCAGTACTTGTGGGCAAAGTGGCTGAACGAGCCGGCCACCGGCTCTTCGACGATCATCTCGCCGAGCTGGCGCATGATCATGAAGGCGATGAAGCCGCAGATGGCGTAGCCAAGGATCATCGACGGGCCGGCGGATTTCATCACGCCTGCCGAGCCGAGGAACAGGCCGGTACCAATCGCACCACCCAAGGCGATCAACTGGATGTGGCGGTTCTTCAGGCCCCGCTTGAGCTCGCCTGAATGCATGTTTTGTCCACTCATGAACGAAGTCACCTGCATTGTTTTTATCTGTGACGGAATCGGACCCACCGCGCTCGTGGCGCAGCGGAATGGGCAAGGTGGTTACCTTGGGTTTCTTGCCAGCGGCGCCGCCTGGGCGGATCAACCGGGGGTGAGCAAGAGTGCGCGGTACGCAAAAGGGTCACAGGTAAAACGCGGCGCACTGTATACCCCTGCGAGCGCGCAGGCGTCAACGCGTTGCGTCAATTCCCGGGGGAAAAACGCAGCGATCCTGTGGTGGGAGCCTGGAAAGGCGGAGTGATCGGCGTACATGGCGCCTCCATTTGTTGTTCTGTCTGCCCGGCTCTGTGGACGGGCTTTTGCACATGGCAATAGTGGCTATAACAGCCTGGGGACGGGGGTTTGGGCAATAGGGGAGCGGCTGTGAACGACACCCTTTGAAGGCAAGCGCGGCAAGTTCTGTTTACACAAAATCAGCCTGGCCAGAAAAATCTGGCGAATTCGTACAATTTTCTTTACAGGGCGGTTTGAAAACTTGCCAGTCGTCAGAAAATTCTTTTTTCTTCAATATCTTGGGCCGCGTGGCGGGCAATCGTCGGCAAGCCGGCTCCCACACGGCAGGCACAAAAAAGCCAGCCCGAAGGCTGGCTTTTCATCACTGCCAGAGCCGATCAGCCACGCGGCTTGCCGCGACCGCGGCCGGCTGGCTTGTCACCCTCAGGCTTGGATGGGCGCTTGCGCATGTCGCTCGGGCGCTCGGCCACAGCGCTGCCACGGCTCTTGCGCGGCGCTTCTTCACGCGGCTGGCGTGCCGGGCGCTCGGCAGCGGCAGCACCGCCCTCGTGCGCCGGGCGCAGGTTGCGCACGCGCTCGCCACGGCCCATTGGCCGGCTCGACTTGCGCTGCAGGCGCTCCATCTTGTCCTTGGCCTTGAGGTTCATGGCCGGCAGCGCCACTGGCTGCAGGCCCACTTCGGCGGCGAGGATGTCGATTTCGCCCTGGCTCATTTCGCGCCAGCGGCCCATCGGCAGGTCGGAGTTGAGGAACACCGGGCCAAAGCGCACGCGCTTCAGGCGGCTGACCACCAGGCCCTGGGATTCCCACAGGCGACGCACTTCGCGGTTACGGCCTTCCATCACCACGCAGTGGTACCAGTGGTTGAACCCTTCGCCACCAGGCGCCTTCTGGATGTCGGTGAACTTGGCCGGGCCGTCTTCGAGCATCACGCCCGCCTTCAGGCGTTCGATCATCTCGTCGTCGACCTCGCCACGCACACGCACCGCGTACTCGCGGTCCATCTCGTAGGACGGGTGCATCAGGCGGTTGGCCAGTTCACCGTCGGTGGTGAACAGCAGCAGGCCGGTGGTGTTGATGTCGAGGCGGCCGATGTTGATCCAGCGGCCCTCTTTCGGGCGCGGCAGGCGATCGAACACGGTCGGGCGGCCTTCCGGGTCGTCACGGGTGCAGATCTCGCCATCGGGCTTGTTGTACATGATCACCCGGCGGGTGGCCTCGGCGGCTTCCTCGCGCTTGATCAGCTTGCCGTCGACGGCGATGGCGTCATGCAGGTCGACGCGCTGGCCGAGGGTGGCCGCGACGCCGTTGACCTTGATGCGGCCCTGGCTGATCCAGGCTTCGACGTCACGGCGCGAACCCACGCCGATGCGCGCCAGCACTTTCTGCAGCTTTTCGCCGGCTGGCGGGGTGATTTCGGTATTTTGCAGGTCTTGCTCACTCATCTGGGCACCTCCCGGTGTAAGAATGAAAAATCGGGTTTCTGGCGACGGATGCGCCAAAAGGCCGCGCATCATACGCGGTTCGGTGAGGGAACGCACTGCAGGGTAGTGGGTTTCGTGGGGGGTGGCGGTTATTTCTGCCCGGTGGTTGCGGTTGCCTGTACTGGCGCTATCGCCGGCAAGCCGGCTCCCACAGGGGTGATCACAGCTGGCGAACCCTGTGCTTTACCTGTGGGAGCCGGCTTGCCGGCGATAGCGCCAGTGCAAATTCAGGGCTGGGGATTGGGCTCATCTTCGCGCAAATCATCGAAGTCGGTCTTCAGCCCCTCTTCCATGGCGTCCAGTTCCACCAGCAAACTGCGGAAGCTGGTCTCCTCCTTCGGCTCGCCAACCTCCTCCTCATCCGCCAGGCTGGCATCGGCCAACGCCTGCAGGTGCGCCGGCACCGGGGCATCATCGGGGTCGAGCAGCGGCGCAGGTTCCATCTCCCGCAGTTCGGCCAGGGCCGGCAGCTCGTCCAGGCTCTTGAGGTTAAAGTGGTCGAGAAACGCCTTGGTGGTGGCGAACATCGCCGGCCGGCCCGGCACCTCGCGGTAGCCGACCACGCGGATCCACTCGCGCTCGATCAGGGTCTTGATGATGTTGCTGTTGACCGCCACCCCGCGCACATCCTCGATCTCGCCGCGGGTGATCGGCTGGCGGTAGGCGATCAAGGCCATGGTCTCCAGCAGTGCACGGGAATAACGCTGCGGGCGCTCCTCCCACAGGCGGCCCACCCAGGGGGCGTAGTCCTCGCGAATCTGCAGGCGGTAGCCGCTGGCCACTTCCTTTAGCTCGAAGGCACGGCCAGCGCAGGACTTGCCCAGCACTTCCAGGGCCTTCTTGAACACCTTCGGCTCAGGGCGCTCGGCCTCTTCGAGCAGCTCGTACAGGCGCTCAAGGGACTGCGGTTTGCCCGAGGCGAGCAGAAACGCCTCGATCAGCGACGCCAGGTCGCGGGGGTCATTCAGGTTCATCGGTTTCTTCGACAGACTCGGCGCGCAGCCGCACATGGATCGGCGCAAAAGGCTCATTCTGCACCAGTTCGATCAGCGACTCCTTGACCAGCTCGAGAATCGCCATGAAGGTCACCACCACGCCCAGCTTGCCTTCCTCGGCGCCGAACAGCTCGACGAAGGGCACGAAAGCGCCGCCTTTCAGGCGCTCCAGCACATCACCCATGCGCTCGCGGGTCGACAGCGTCTCGCGGGTGATCTGGTGGCTTTCGAACAGGTCGTTGCGGCGCATGACCTCGGCCATGGACACCAGCAATTCCTCCAGGCTGACCTGCGGCAGCAGCTTGCGCACCTTGGCCTGGGGCGCCTCCAGGCGCGGCACGACCACATCCCGGCCAACCCGCGGCAGCTCGTCGATGCCCTCGGCGGCCGACTTGAACCGCTCGTATTCCTGCAGCCGGCGGATCAGCTCGGCGCGCGGGTCGCCCTCCTCCTCCTCGACCTCGGCCGAGCGCGGCAGCAGCATGCGCGACTTGATCTCGGCCAGCATCGCGGCCATCACCAGGTACTCGGCGGCCAACTCCAGGCGCACGCTCTTCATCAGCTCGACGTAGCCCATGTACTGGCGGGTGATTTCCGCCACGGGGATGTCGAGGATGTCGATGTTCTGCTTGCGGATCAGGTACAGCAGCAGGTCCAGCGGGCCTTCGAACGCTTCGAGGATGACTTCCAGGGCATCCGGCGGGATGTACAGGTCCACCGGCATTTCGGTCAGCGCTTCGCCGTAGACCAGCGCCAACTGCAACTGCTGCGGCGCTTCGGCCTGCTCGGCCGGCGCCTCGGGCGCTGCCACCTGGTTCACGCGTTGACCAGGAAGGGCGTGGGGTCGCCGCAACCCTCACGGATCAGCTCGGGCTCGTCGCCGGACAGGTCGATGATGGTGGAGGCCTTGAGGTCGCCGAAGCCACCGTCGATGACCAGGTCCACATGGTGCTCCAGGCGCTCGCGAATCTCGTAGGGGTCGGTCATCGGTTCGTTGTCACCCGGCAGGATCAGGCTCACGCTCATCAGCGGCTCGCCAAGCTCGGCCAGCAGCGCCAGGGTGATGGCGTGGTCCGGCACGCGCAGGCCGACGGTGCGGCGCTTTTCGTGCAGCAACAGGCGCGGCACCTCGCGGGTGCCGTTGAGAATGAAGGTGTAAGGGCCGGGCACATGGGCCTTGAGCAGGCGGAAGATGCCGGTGTCGACCTTGGCATACAGGCCCAGCTGCGACATGTCGCAGCACATCAGGGTGAAGTTGTGGGTCTTGTCCAGCCCGCGCAGGCGCCGCACCCGCTCGATCGCCGCCTTGTCGCCGATCTGGCAACCCAGGGCGTAGGCCGAGTCGGTGGGGTACACCACCACACCGCCCTTGCGGATGATCTCCACCGCCTGGCGGATCAGCCGCTGCTGCGGGTTCTCCGGATGAATCTGGAAAAATTGGCTCACGTAGTCGTCCTGTTCATACCGCCAAAGGCTGTTCATGGCTGAATCGGCGCCACAGAGGTGGCAGGTCCTCGGGCAATGGCCGGTAGGCACCGATCTCGCCCCAGGTGCCGGGGCCGTGGAAATCGCTGCCAGCGCTTGCCAGCAGGCCGAACTCACGGGTGAGGATGGACATGGTGCCCACCTGCTCGGCCGGCATCATCCCGTTGACCACTTCAAGCGCCTGCCCGCCTGCCTGAATATAGTCGGCAATCAGCCGCCTGCGCTTGCTGCGCGTCAGTTCGTAGTGCATGGGATGGGCCAGGCTCACCCAGGCATTGGACTGGCGCAGGGTGGCAACGGTTTCTTCGAGGGTCGGCCAGTGCAGCTTGACGTCGCCGAGCTTGCCCGCCCCCAGCCACTTGCGAAAGGCTTCGCCGCGGTCCTTGACGTGCCCGGCACGCACCAGGTACTCGGCAAAATGCGGCCGCGCCGGGGCGTTGCCGCTGTCGCCCAGCTCCTGCTGCACGGCGCGCGCGCCTTCGAGGGTCGCCGGCATGCCCTTGGCAGCCAGCCGCCTGTCGATTTCTTCGGCGCGCAGCCAGCGGCCACGGTGCAAGGCCTCGATGGCCTCGGCCAGCGGCGCGGCGTCGAGTGGGAAGTCGTAGCCCAGCACATGGATGGTTGCGCCGCCCCAGGTGCACGACAGCTCCACCCCACTGACCCAGCGCATGCCGCGCTCGGCACAGGCCTGGCGCGCCTCTGGCAGGCCTTCGAGGGTGTCGTGGTCGGTCAGGGCCAAGGTCTGCACCCCGTGCTCATGGGCCCGGGCGACCAGGACCGTGGGCGACAGGGCGCCGTC
>NZ_DJTF01000153.1:0-24336 GCF_002438125.1 Pseudomonas sp. UBA6315 | reverse complement strand
AACCGCATCCTGCCGACCACCATGGAGTTCGTCGACATCGCAGGCCTGGTGGCCGGTGCTTCGAAGGGTGAAGGCCTGGGCAACAAGTTCCTCGCCAACATCCGCGAGACCGACGCCATCGCCCACGTGGTGCGCTGCTTCGAAGACGAGAACGTGATTCACGTTTCCAACAGCGTCGACCCCAAGCGCGACATCGAGATCATCGACCTGGAGCTGATCTTCGCCGACCTCGACAGCTGCGAGAAGCAACTGCAGAAGGTTGCCCGCAACGCCAAGGGCGGCGACAAGGATGACCTGGCGCAAAAGGCCATCCTGGAAAAACTGATCCCGCACTTCACCGAAGGCAAGCCGGCACGCAGCCTGATGAAGAACATGGTTGACGACGAGAAGGCCGTCATCCGTGGCTTCCACCTGCTGACCAGCAAGCCTGTGATGTACATCGCCAACGTCGCCGAGGACGGCTTCGACAACAACCCGCACCTGGACGTGGTCAAGGCCATCGCCGAGGAAGAAGGCGCGGTGGTGGTGCCGGTGTGCAACAAGATCGAAGCCGAAATCGCCGAGCTCGACGACGGCGAGGAGAAGGACATGTTCCTTGAGGCCCTGGGCCTGGAAGAGCCTGGCCTGAACCGCGTGATCCGCGCCGGTTACGAGCTGCTGAACCTGCAGACCTACTTCACTGCCGGCGTGCAGGAAGTGCGTGCCTGGACCGTGCGCGTCGGCGCCACCGCGCCGCAGGCCGCTGGCGTGATCCACACCGACTTCGAAAAAGGCTTCATCCGCGCCGAAGTGGTGGCCTATGACGACTTCATCCAGTTCAAGGGTGAAGGCGGTGCCAAGGAAGCCGGCAAATGGCGCCTGGAAGGCAAGGACTACATCGTCAAGGACGGCGATGTGATGCACTTCCGCTTCAACGTATAACGCAACACCTGCGGCGCCCCCTTCGCCGGCAAGCCGGCTCCCACAGCCATGGCACTGTCCTCGAGAACAGTGACCAACCTGTGGGAGCCGGCTTGCCGGCGAAGGGGGCGCCGCCGTTTCCGCCCTCCGTACACTAAGCTGACTCTCGCAAGAGCCCAGCGCGGTTGATGCGCCCTCTTCCCGGAGCCTCGACCATGCCTCAAACCCCACCCCGCCCCCGCTTCGACTGGCAACGCTGGTTACCCGGCCTGGCCACCCTCATGCATTACCAGCTGGCCTGGCTGCCCAAGGACATCGCCGCTGGTCTTGTGCTGACCACCATGCTGGTGCCCGTGGGCATCGCCTACGCCGAAGCGTCCGGGGTTCCCGGCATCTATGGCCTCTACGCCACCATCATCCCGCTGCTGGCCTACGCCCTGTTCGGCCCCAGCCGCATCCTCGTGCTCGGCCCGGACTCGGCACTGGCTGCGCCGATCCTGGCCGTGGTGGTGCAGTACGCGGCCAGCGACCCGCAGCGAGCGATCGCCATCGCCAGCATGATGGCCCTGGTGGCCGGCGCCTTCTGCGTGATCGCCGGGTTGCTGCGCCTGGGCTTCATCACCGAATTGCTATCCAAGCCGATCCGCTATGGCTACATGAATGGCATCGCCCTGACCGTGCTGATCAGCCAGCTGCCCAAGCTGTTCGGCCTTTCCGTCGACAGCCAAGGGCCGCTTCGTGACCTCTGGCACCTGGCCCAGGCGTTGCTCGCAGGCCAAGGGCACTGGCCGAGCTTTGCCATCGGCGCCGGATGCCTCGCGCTGATCCTGTTGCTCAAGCCGTTCAAGCGCCTGCCGGGCATCCTGATCGCCGTGGTGCTGGCGACGTTGGCGGTGAGCCTGTTCAAGCTCGACCAACTGGGCGTGAAAGTGCTCGGCCAACTGCCGCAGGGGCTGCCGAGCCTGGTCTTCCCTTGGGTGACCGACATCGACCTGGTGGAGGTGCTGCTGGGCGGCATCGCCGTGGCCCTGGTGTCGTTCGCCGACACCAGCGTGCTGTCACGCACCTACGCGGCGCGCCTGAAGACCCCGGTCGACCCGAACCAGGAGATGTTCGGCCTGGGCGTGGCGAACCTGGCTGCCGGCCTGTTCCAGGGCATCCCCATCAGCAGCAGTTCGTCGCGTACACCGGTGGCGGAAGCGGCGGGCTCGAAAACCCAGCTCACCGGCATCATCGGTGCGCTGGCGGTCACCCTGCTGCTGTTGGTGGCACCCAACCTGATGCAGCACCTGCCCACCAGCGCACTGGCCGCCGTGGTGATTGCCGCGGCGCTGGGGCTGTTCGAGTTTGCCGACCTCAAGCGCATCTTCCGTATGCAGCAATGGGAATTCTGGCTGTCGTTCACCTGCTTCGTCGGCGTTGCGGTGTTCGGTGCCATCCCCGGCATCTGCATTGCCGTGGCGATCTCGGTGATCGAATTCCTGTGGGACGGCTGGCGCCCGCATTACGCCGTGCTCGGGCGGGTCGACGGCACCCGCGGTTACCATGACGTGCAACGTTATCCACAGGCGCGGCGCATCCCGGGGTTCGTGCTGCTGCGCTGGGATGCGCCGCTGTTCTTTGCCAATGCCGAGCAGTTTCAGAACACGGTACTGGGCGCCGTGGATGAGTCCCCTACCCCGGTGCAACGGCTGGTGATCGCGGCGGAGCCTGTGACCAGCATCGACGTCACCTCCGCAGACATGCTCGCCGAGCTGGACCGGGCGCTGGAGGCGCGCGGGGTGGAGCTGCAGTTTGCCGAGATGAAAGACCCGGTGAAGGACAAGATGAAGCGGTTCGGGTTGTTCCAGCACATGGGTGAGACCGCGTTCCACCCCACTGTCGGGGCTGCTGTGGATGCTTACCTGGCAGAGACCGGGGTGGACTGGAAGCCTTGAGTTGTCTGCTCAGGCCTCTTCGCGGAGCAAGCCCGCTCCCACAAGAACAGCATCAAGCTCGGGATCTCAATGTACCTGTGGGAGCGGGCTTGCCCCGCGAAGAGGCCGGAACTGGCAACTAAACAGCCCGCACCCTGCGCCGATCGATCCAGCTCACCATGGCACTGGCATACACCGACACCGCAAGAAACAACGCCATGCGCACGGCAAAGGCCCGGTACACATCCTGCCCTCCCGCACTGTCCTGCACTGATTGCCCCAGCAATATCAGCATCGTCGTCAGGCAACTCACCCAGTAACCCGGGCTATGCCGGGTCGCCACCACGCGGTACAGCCGCCGCGCCTGCCACAACGTGAACAGCAGCACCCAGAGGAAAAACATCCACAGGTGCACGAACACACTCAACGCCCCCCACATCAGTATCGCCAGCACCCCAGCCAGCAAGGTCGAGCCAATCAGCTCGCGGCTGGCGTGGCGGGCGCGGGTCTCCTCGGCCTGCTGGCCCAGGCTCACCGACTTCATGATCAGCGGCATGAATTGGTCCGGCGCAATCAGCGCCAGCAGAAACGCCGGCATGACGATCAGCGTGGCGCGCAGGGCGACCCAGCTCACATCCGCGCTGGCGAGCGACGGCGGCGACGGCTGTGCAGGCGCATCCAGGGGCTCGGGAAACAGCACGTGGGCAAGTGCACTCCCGAGCACCGCCAGCAACATGCCCTTGGCCAACGCCTCGACCACCGACAAAGCCAGGGTGAAATCGCCGGTGCCGGCTGCGGCGATCATGGTCAGGCCGATGACCAGCAGGTTGGCCAGCAGGCCATTGCCCCCTTTGAGCGCATAGCGCAGCACCAGGAACACGCCGACGCCGACCAGCAGCACCCCACTCACCGGCGCGTGGCGCAGCAGCGGAATCAGCAACAGGCCGCTGCCGCAAGCGAGCAGCACCAGTACGGCCAGCAGCGGTGCGGCGCGCAAGGGCAGCGGCTGGCTGCGCATGGCCAACAGCAACAGCGCGAACACCGGCGCCAGGATCGGTATCGGCAGCCCCAGGCCGAAGCTCGCCGCCAGGCACAGCGCCACGCCCCAGGCCAGGCGCAGCGCACGCAGGCGGCGCAGCTCAATAGGCATAGGCCAGCCAGCTCATCAGCCACATGAACAGCCGGCCCAGCAGGTTCAGCGGGTTGCCCTCGCCGGGCAATGCCATGACTTCTGCCTGGCCGCCCACCCGCAGGCCGGAACGGTCCTGCAACTGGTCGCGGTCGAGTTCGACGATCACCGGGAAGCGCTGCGCCGAGCGCAACCACTCGCGGCTGTTCTGCACCGTCGGCAAGCTGCCCGGTGGCGTGCTCTGGCCGACGCTCACGCCATAGCCGATGCTGCGCACTCGCCCTTTCAGCACTTGGCCCGGCATCGAATCGAGCACCACCAGCACCGGCACCCCCGGGCGCAGCCGGCCCAGGTTGTTCTCGGTCATGTCGGCACTGATCCACACGTCATGGATAGCAATCAGGGTCATCATCGGCGTGCCGGCGCCCACGTAGTGGCCGACGTCGGTACGCAGGTCGGTGATCAGCCCGTTGGCTTCAGCACGCACCACGGTGCGGGCAAGGTCCAGCCGGGCCTTTTCGACAGTGGCCGCTGCGCTGCGCAACTGTGCGTTGTCGGCCTCGCCACCGCCTTGCTGCTCACGCGCCCGGGCCACTTCGGCGCGGGCCGATGCCACCTTGCTGATGGCCTGGTCGCGGGTGGCCTGGGCGCCTTCCAGGCGGCGCACCGACACCGTGCCCGGGTCTTCCTCGATCAGCCGCTTGAGCCGCTCGGCATCCTGGCGCGCCTTGCGCTCGTTGGCCTGGGCCGCCAGCAGCGCCGCCTGGGCCGAATCGATGCCGGCGGTGTTGGCACCAATCTGCCGGCGCACGGTATCGAGGTCGGCCTCGGCGCGCGCCAGGGCGATGCGGTACTGCTCCTGGTCCAGTTCGAACAACACGTCGCCGCGCTGCACCTCCTGGTTGTTGCCCACCGCCACGCGCGTGACCGCCCCGGCGACCTCGGCCGCCACCGGCACCACGTAGGCCTGCAGGCGGGCCTGCTGGGTATAAGGTGTGAAGCGGTCGGCGAGCAGGTACCAGACCAGGCTCACGACGATGACCAACAGCACCCAGCGCATGCCGCGGTCCGGGGCTGGGGCTGGGGCCTGTGCGGGGGGCGTTTGCTTGTTGTCGCTCATTGGCTTTCACCCTGTTCAGGGGCGTCGAGCAGATCGCCCCAGTCGGTACGTTGTTGCATCTGCTGACGCGTTGCGGGGTCGATGGGCGCGTGGCGGGTATCCCAGCCGCCGCCCAGCGCCTTGTACAAACTCACCAGGCTGCTCACCGCATTGCCACGGCTGACCAGGTAGCCATCCTGCTGCTGCAGCAACAGTTGCTGGGCATCGAGCACGCGCTGGAAGTCGGCGAAGCCTTCGCGGTATTGCGAGCTGGCCAGGTTCAACGAGCGCTGCGCCGCCTGCGAAGCATCCTGGCGGATGGTTGCACTCTGCAGCGAGCGCACCAGGCCGCTGGCGGCATCGTCGGCCTCGCGCGCCGCTTCGCGCACGCCCTGGTGGTACAGCTCGAGCAGTTGCTGCAGGCGCGCATCCTCCACGCGCACGGCGTTCTTGCGCCGGCCGTAGTCGAACGGGTTCCAGATCAGGCTCGGCCCGGCCGCCAGGTCGAAGCTGTTGGGCAGGTGGCTGGCCGAGGCGAAGCTCCAGCCGATGCTGCCGAGCAGGCTGATCTGTGGATAAAGGTCCGCTTCGGCGACCCCGACCAGGGCCGACTGCGCCGCCACTGCCTGCTCGGCGGCGCGCACATCCGGGCGGCGCAGCAGCAGGTTGGCGGGTACGTCCTGCAGCACGGCGCGGTCGGGCAGCGGCAACTGGCCGTGCCGCGCCTGCAGCTCCGGCAGCGGCCCAGGCGGGCGGCCGAGCAGCGAGCAGAGCACGTTATGCAGGGCATTGAGCTGGTTCTCGAACTCGGGGATGGTGGCCTGGGTGGCCAGGTACTGGGTGCGCGCCTGCTGCCAGTCCAGCTCGTCGTTCTCGCCGTGGCGGAACAGCCGTTCGGTGATTTCCAGGCTACGCGCCTGGCGCCTGGCGTTCTCCACGGCAATCGCCAGGCGCGCTTCGGTGGTGCGCACGGCGAAGTAGGTATCGGCCACCTGGGCACGCAGCAGCACCATGGCGTCGGCGTAGTTGGCCTGGGAGGCGAAGTAGGCCGCGTCGGCGCTCTCGATGGCGCGGCTGAAGCGCCCCCAGAAGTCGATTTCCCAGCCGATGTCGAAGCCCGCGCTGGACTGCCAGAACACCGAGTCGCGGGCGCTGGCGGTGCCCGACTGGTTCTGCTTGAGGTACAGGCTTTGCGCACGCAGCTGCTGCAGCTGTGGATAACGCCCGGTCTGCACGATGGCCAGTTGCGCGCGGGCCTCGGCGATGCGCAGGCCGGCAACCCGCAGGTTGCTGTTGTGGGCGTCGGCTTCGGCGATCAGTGCATCCAGGGTTGGGTCGGCGAACACCGCCCACCACTGCTGCAGGTCTGGCGCTGCGGCGGGCCGCCCGGCCTGGTCCAGCAGTGGCGTGTTCCAGCTCGCCAGCCAAGGGTCCTGCGGCGGCTGGAAATCCGGGCCGACCTGGGTGCAGCCGGCCAGCAGGGCGAGCAGGCTGACGGCATGGCACGCAGCAGGCCAGGTGCCGCGATGCCTCACGCGCCCGGCTCGGCAGGGGTTTCCGGTACCTGCAGCGCCACCCACTGCCAGAACAGCACGTAGGTCACGCCGAGAATCACCGGGCCGATGAACAGGCCGATGATGCCCTTGACCACCATGCCGCCCAACGCCCCGATCAGCACCACCGGCATCGGCACATCCACCCCGCGCCCCAGCAGCATCGGCTTGAGCACGTTGTCGGCAAGGCCGGCGACGAAGGTGTAGATGGCGAAGAAGATGGTCGCGGCGGTGAAGCCCTCGGCATGAAACACATACAGGATCACCGGCAGCGTGACCAAGGTCGCCGGCGCCTGGGCAATGCCCAGCATGAGCACGGCGATGGCCAGCATCCCGGCCCCGGGCACGCCCTTGACCACGAAGCCGACGCCAATCAGCAGCATCTGGATGAAGGCGATGCCGATCACCCCCTGGGCCACCGCGCGAATGGTCGCGGTGCACAACTTGGCCAGCGGCTTGCCGCGCTCCTCACCGGAAACGCGCATGGCAATGCGTTGCGAGGCGATCTCGCCACGGGCGCCGAAGGCCATGATCACCCCGGAGATGATGATCGCCCCGATGAACAGCAAAAAGGCTGCGCCCGCGCTGGCTGCAGCGCCGAGCACCGTCAGCCCCGCGCCCTTCAGATAGGGCATCAGGTTGTTCATGATCGGCGCCAGGCTCTGCGAGGCCGACAGCCAGAAGGCATGCAGCTTCGGCCCGATCAACGGCCAGCTGGCCACCGAGTCGGGCGGCGTCGGCACGCTCCAGGCGCCGCTCTTGAGCAGGGTCACCAGGCTGTCCACCGATTCGCCGATGGATACCACCACCAGGTAGATCGGCACCAGCAACACCACCAGCACCAGCAGCACCACCAGGGTCGCCGCGTAGCCGTCCTTGAGCCCGGTGCCGTTCTTGATGCGCTGCTGCAAGGGGTACAGCGTGACCGCCAGGATCACCGCCCACAGCATCAGCTCGAGAAATGGCTGGAACACCTGGAAGGAGAAGATCACCAACGTGGCAACCAACCCAGCCTTGATCAGCACATCGAGCAGGCCCCGCGACAGCGCGCTGTCCAGCTTGAATCCTTGTTGCATGGTTGAATCTCCAGACATACAGGGCGCCATGTGGCGCCATTCATTCGCCCGTTCCGGGTGCACCCTGGGGGTCAGGGCCGTCCCGCAATTGACGCGCCAGGGCCAGCATCACCAACGGCACCACGGCCATCGACAGGGTGATGGCGAGCACCAGCAGGTCGTGCACCTGCCGCGTCAGCACCTGATGATCGAGCGCCAGCTTGAACACCACGAAGGCGAATTCACCGCCCGATGCCAGCACCACGCCCAGGCACAGCGCCTGCGGCCGGTTCAGCCCGCCGGCAGAGCGCCCCAGGGCGAACAACAGCGGCATCTTCACGCTGACCAGCAGCAGGGTCAGCCCGAGCACCGCCAGGGGCATGGAGAACAGCAGGCGCAGGTCGGCGCTCATGCCCACGCCGACGAAGAACAGCCCCAGCAGCAAGCCCTTGAGTGGTTCGATCTGGGTTTCCAGCTCATGGCGAAATGGCGATTCGGCCATCAGCACCCCGGCCAGGAAGGCGCCCAGGGCCATGGACACCCCGACATGCTCCATCACCCAGGCAGTGCCCAGCACCACCAGCAATGCAGTGGCGGTGGACAACTCGGGCAGCCCGGAGCCGACGGTCCATTTGAACACCGGCGTCAGCAGGTAACGGCCCGTGATGATCACCACGCCAATGCCAGCGGCAACCGCCAGCATCGGCCAGTTGCGTTCGTCGGCCACGCTGGCGCCACCGCCGAGCAGCGGCACCACGGCAATCAGCGGGATCGCGGCGATGTCCTGGAACAGCAGGATGGCCACGGCCAAGCGGCCGTGAGGCTTGCCCAGGTCCTTGCGCTCGGCCAGCACTTGCAGGCCGAAGGCGGTGGACGACAGCGCCAGGCCCACGCCCAGCACGATCGCCGCCGCCTTCGACTGGCCGAATAGCCAGTACGCCAGCGCGCCCAGCACTACGGCCGTCAGCCCCACCTGCAGCGAGCCGATGCCGAACAACGCCCGGCGCATGGTCCACAAGCGGCGGGGCGAGAGCTCCAGGCCGATCA
The DNA here is from genome assembly GCF_002438125.1 of Pseudomonas sp. UBA6315. Classification (NCBI taxonomy): domain Bacteria; kingdom Pseudomonadati; phylum Pseudomonadota; class Gammaproteobacteria; order Pseudomonadales; family Pseudomonadaceae; genus Pseudomonas; species Pseudomonas sp. UBA6315. Next base: position 15,637 of record NZ_DJTF01000153.1, on the reverse strand, counting down.
CGAACAACAGCATGACCACGCCCATTTCCGAGAGGCGGGCGACGTTGTCCGGGTTGCCCAGCAAGCCAAGGACCGAGGGCCCAATCAGAATGCCGGCCAGCAGGTAGCCGGGCGCTGCGCCCATTTTCAAGCGTTGCGCCAGCGGTACCAGAAGCACCACGGCCAACAGGAAAACGACTGTCGCCTGTAGCAGGCTGCCATCGTGCGGCATCGATCAGCCCCCCTGGAGCATCAGGTGGGAATCAGAAGCGCTCTTCGATCACTTTGAAGGGATAGGGCACCGACTTGTACTTGCCGATCTTGCCGCGCTTGGGCAGCTTGACCACCTGCTCGCGGGTGATGTCCTTGTAAGGCACGCGTGTCAGCAGGTGGCTGATGATGTTCAGCCGGGCGCGCCGCTTGTCATCGGAATGAGCCATGAACCAGGGCGCCCAGGAGGAATCGGAGGCGGCGAACATCGCGTCACGGGCGCGGGTGTAATCGTCCCAGCGGCTGTACGACTTGAGGTCCATGGGCGACAGCTTCCACAGCTTGCGCCCGTCATTGATACGGTCCTGCAGGCGGCGGGTCTGCTCCTCGGGGCTGACTTCCAGCCAGTACTTGATGAGGATGATCCCCGACTCGACCATCAGTTTTTCCAGCAGCGGCACCACGGCCAGAAACTTGTCGGCCTGCTCTTCGGTGCAAAAGCCCATGACCCGCTCGACCCCGGCGCGGTTGTACCAACTGCGGTCGAAGATCACCACCTCGCCGGCGGCCGGCAGGTGGTTGAGGTAGCGCTGGGCGTACATCTGGGTCTTTTCCCGCTCGGTCGGCGCCGGCAGCGCCACCACGCGGAACACCCGCGGGCTGACGCGCTCGGTGATGGCCTTGATGGTGCCGCCCTTGCCCGCACCGTCGCGGCCCTCGAACAGGATGCACACCTTAAGGCCCTTGGCGACCACCCATTCCTGCAGTTTCACCAGTTCGACATGCAGGTTCTTCAGGTCTTTTTCATAAGCCTTGCCCGTGAGCTTTTCCGCGGGGGCAGTGTGGCCTTTGTTCCTGGACGTCTTGGACATGTCGGGCTCCTGGCAGCGAATGAAGAGTGAGTATGGTCGATCCACGGGAATTAGCCGTTTCGCTGGCAATTGCAGCGAGCGATGACGCCACTCGGTCGGCGCGGGATAGAAGCCCGGAAAAACGTTTGATACCAATCAAAAATAATTTTTGAGGCTTTGAGGGCAGTGGCGGCCCCTTCGCGGGGCAAGCCCGCTCCCACAGGTCCGGCTCATGCAGCAAGAATCATGGAAAATTGGTTCAGAAAATCCTGAACTAATTATTTCCCCCCAGCGATTTTTCCCCCTGGCGCTCCCCACCAGAATCGCTTCACCACAATCACAATAACCGTGAGGCCACTCCCGTGGACCAGACACTCCAGGTACGGCAAGCTGCCGCCGACCTCGTCGCCGCCTTCGCCAGCAACGACACCGCCCGCTACTTCGCCTGTTTCAGCGAAGACGCCACCTTCCTCTTCCACACCCTGGCGCAACCGCTGCTTTCGCGCCGTGCCTATCAAGACCTCTGGGCCCAATGGCAAGCCGAGGGCTTTGCCGTGCTCGGCTGCAGGTCGAGCAACGTGCAGCTGAGCCTGCAGGGTGAGGTGGCGATCTTCATGCACGATGTGGCCACGCACATCCGTATCGCCGGCGAGGAACACCAACTCGACGAGCGCGAGACCATCGTCTTCCGCCGCCAGGGCGAACGCTGGCTGGCGTGCCACGAGCACCTGTCGGTGGTCAGCGCCGCCTGATCCCTCTTTTACGCGGCCTTGCCGCCCTGCCAACGCACCCACAATAGGGCCCGTGCACCGCACCGGCCTACAACTACCGCGCTGGAGCATCACCATGAGCCACTCGACCGGTATCGAGACCAATGGCGTCGAACAGATCCCCGACGATCAACGCGACGCCTCCCCGCTTGACCTGTTCCGCCTGATCTTCGGCGGCGCCAACACCTTCGCCACCGCCGTGCTGGGGAGCTTCCCGGTCTTGTTCGGGCTGTCGTTCCAGGCCGGGGTCTGGGCGATCCTGCTCGGGGTCGGCGTGGGCGCGCTGATCCTTGCGCCCATGGGCCTGTTCGGGGCGCTCAACGGCACCAACAACGCCGTGTCGTCCGGTGCCCACTTCGGCGTGCACGGGCGCATCGTCGGCTCGTTCCTGTCGCTGCTGACCGCCGTGGCGTTCTTTTCGCTGTCGGTGTGGAGCTCTGGCGATGCCCTGGTCGGGGGCGCCAAGCGCCTGGCCGGGCTGCCGGAAACCGACCTGACCCTGGGCCTGGCCTACGGCCTGTTCGCCGTGCTGGTGCTGGTGGTGTGCATCTTTGGCTTCCGCTTCATGCTGTGGGTCAACAAGATCGCCGTGTGGGCATCGAGCCTGCTGTTCCTGTTGGGTATCGTCGCCTTCGCCGGGCCGTTCGACGCCGGCTACGCCGGTACCGTCAACCTCGGCCAGGCCGGTTTCTGGGCCGCTTTCGTCGGCGCAGCGATCCTGGCCATGAGCAACCCGGTGTCGTTCGGCGCCTTCCTCGGCGACTGGTCGCGCTACATCCCGCGCCAGACCCCCAAGGCGCGCATCATGCTGGCGGTGATCGCCGCCCAGGGCGCCACGCTGATCCCGTTCCTGTTCGGCCTGTGCACCGCCACCCTGGTGGCCAGCCAGGCTCCGGACTACATCGCCGCCAACAACTACGTCGGCGGCCTGCTGGCCGTGGCGCCGAGCTGGTTCTTCCTGCCGGTGTGCCTGATTGCGGTGATCGGCGGCATGTCCACCGGCACCACCGCGCTGTACGGCACCGGCCTGGACATGTCCAGCGTGTTCCCGCGCCTGCTCAGCCGCGCCGGCGCCACCTTGCTGATCGGTGTGCTGGCCATCGGTTTCATCTTCGTCGGCCGCTTCACCTTCAACCTGGTGCAGAGCGTGTCGACCTTCGCCGTGCTGATCATCACCTGCACCAGCCCGTGGATGGTGATCATGATCCTCGGCCTGATCACCCGCCGCGGCTTCTACCACGCCGACGACCTGCAGGTATTCACCCGCGGCCAGCGCGGCGGCCACTACTGGTTCCTGCATGGCTGGAACTGGCGCGGCATGGGGGCGTGGATCCCCAGCGCGGCGGTCGGCCTGTGCTTCGTCAACCTGCCGGGGCAGTTCGTCGGCCCGCTGGGCGACCTGGCCGGCGGCATCGACCTGAGCCTGCCGGTCACCCTGGGCATCGCCTGCGTGCTGTACCTGCTGCTGCTCAACCTGTTCCCTGAACCTGCTGGCGTGTACGGCCCCAATGGCCCGCGCTGGGTGCGCAGCAAAAGCACCCGGCACATGCCCGTGACCACTGCCGAAATGGCCTGACTGGAATCTGACCATGACCACTTCCCACTACATCGCTGGCCGCTGGGTCGAAGGCCAGGGCAGCGACTGCATCACCGTGCATGACCCGGCCCTGGGCGTGCCCTTCGCCGAAATGATGGCCGCCAGCGTCGCCCAGGTGGACCAGGCCGTAGCCGCAGCCCGCGACGCCCTGCCCTCCTGGAAAGCCCTCAGCGCCGGCACCCGCGCGGCGTTTCTGCGTGGCTTTGCCGAGCAGCTCGGCGAACGCCGCGAAGCGCTGATCGCCTTGCAGATGCGCAACAACGGCAAGCCGCGCCACGAGGCCGAAATCGACCTGGACGACGCCATTGCCACCTTCGCCTACTACGCGCAACTGGCCGAGCAGTTGCCGGAAAAGAACCGCGAAGTGCCCCTGGCCGCCCCCGGCTTCACCGCCCGCACGCGCCTGGAGCCGGTGGGCGTGGTCGGCCTGATCGTGCCGTGGAACTTCCCCCTGGTGACCAGCGCCTGGAAGCTCGCCCCGGCCCTGGCCGCAGGCTGCACCGTGGTGCTCAAGCCCTCGGAAATCACCCCGCTGATCGAGCAGGCCTACGGCCAGATCGCCGATACCCTGGGCCTGCCGGCCGGCGTGCTGAACATCGTCAACGGCAAGGCCGAAACCGGCGCCGCCCTGAGCAGCCACAACGGCCTGGACAAGCTGTCGTTCACCGGCAGCAACAGTGTCGGCAGCCAGGTGATGCGCAGCGCTTCGGCGCAGTGCCGGCCGGTGACCCTGGAGCTGGGCGGCAAGTCGGCGATCGTGGTGTTCGATGACTGCGACGTCGACCAGGCGGTGGAATGGATCGTCGCCGGCATCACCTGGAACGCCGGGCAGATGTGCTCGGCCACCTCGCGCCTGCTGGTGCAGGACGGCATCGCCGATGCCCTGCTGCCGCGCCTGCAACAGGCAATGGAAAAACTGCGCGTGGGCAACCCGCTGAGTGAAGAAGTGGACATGGGGCCGCTGACCAGCCAGGCGCAATGGCTGAAGGTGGCCAGCTACTTCGCCACCGCCCGCGAAGAAGGCCTGCAGTGCCTGGCCGGCGGCAAGGCGCTGGACCGCGACGGCTGGTTCGTCAGCCCCACGCTATATGCCGATGTGCCCAAGCAAAGCCGTCTGTGGAGCGAGGAAATCTTCGGCCCGGTGCTGTGCGCACGGCGCTTCGCCAGCGAAGAGCAGGCGATTGCCGAGGCCAACGACAGCCGCTTCGGCCTGGTGGCCACCGTCTGCTCGGCAGACCTGGCGCGCGTCGAGCGCGTGGCCGATGCGCTGGAAGTGGGCCATGTGTGGATCAACTCGGTGCAGGCGGTGTTCGTCGAAACGTCCTGGGGCGGCACCAAGGGCAGCGGGATCGGGCGTGAGCTCGGGCCTTGGGGGTTGTCGGGGTATCTGTCGGTGAAGCATGTGACGCGCTGTCTGGGCTGACGACCGCAGCGGGCTGCTGTGCAGCCCGTTCGCGGGGCAAGCCCGCTCCCACAGGATGTTCACCGCCTGATGGACAGTGGGCTACCTGTGGGAGCGGGCTTGTCCCGCGAATGGGCCGCCCGGCGGCCCCCGTTTCACGCCGGCTCGTCAGCCGGCCGCGCCCCTTCCTGCACCAGCACCATGCTCTGCGGCGAAGACAAGGCAATGCCCTCGTCGCGCAACTGCCCAAGGATGGTGAACAGCAAGTCGCTGCGCGCCCCCGACACCTGCCGCGGCGACGCCACGTAACCACTCACCCCGATCACCATGCCATTGCTGGTCAGGTCCTTGAAGGTAACCGACGGCGATGGCGCATCAAGCACCGCCTCGTGCTCGTGGAAGGCCTTGAGCAACACCTCGCGCACGCGGTTGGCATCGGTCTCCAGGGGCAGGGTCAGGGTAACGCCGACCACGCCCAGGGCATTGCCCATGGTCACGTTGCGCACGTTCTGCGAGATGAACTGCGAGTTGGGCACGATCACCGTGGAGCGGTCGGACATCTGGATCTCGGTGGCGCGCACGTTGATCCGGCGGATGTCGCCCTCGACGCCGGCCAGGCTCACCCAATCGCCCACCTTCACCGGGCGCTCGGTGAGCAGGATCAGGCCGGAAATGAAGTTCTGCACGATCTGCTGCAAGCCGAAACCGATACCCACCGACAACGCACTGACCACCCAGGTCAGGCTGGTGAGGTTGATGTGCAGCGTCGACATCACCAGCATGGCCAGGAACAGGAAGCCCAAGTAACCCACCAGGGTCACCAGCGAGGCGCGCATGCCGGCGTCCATGTCGGTATCGGGCAGCAGGCGTTCGCTCAGCCAGCGCTTGATCACGCGAATGGCGAACAGGCCACCGAAGAAGATCGCCATGGCCAGCAGGATGTCCTGCGGCACGATGTTCAGGTTGCCGAGCAGCTTGCCACCGGTGCCGTCCCAATCGCCCAGGCTCAGCAACAGCTCGCTGGGGCTGGTGCCCGAAGGCATCAGCGCCAGCAGCAGGGCCAGCAGCAACAGCACGGTGCGGGCGATGCCGCTGAGGATGGTGCTGGCCTGCGCCTGATGGCGCGGTGCCAGGCCCAAGGTCGAGGCCAGCGCCAGGCCGCCAGGCTGGCGGGGCGACAGCAACGTCTCGCACAGGTCGCCCAGGAAGGTGGTCAACAGGTAGGCGCAGGTGGCCACCACGCTGATCCACAACAGCTTGGCCGCGAGGAAATACGCCAGGGTCAGGTAGCCGGCCAGCAAGGCCAGGGTGATCAGCGCGACCCACACCACCAGCACGAACGGCAGCAACCCGGCCAGGCCAGTGGCGCGCTCCAGTTGGTGGATGCGCCGGGTGCGGCGGTAGCGCACCAGCGCCGCCGAAAAGATCACCACCACCACCAGCGCGGTCAGGCCGTTGGTGGCCACGGTCAGCGCAAGGCTGGTGCCGATCACGCTGTTGATGCGCTCCATGGTCAACATCACCATCAGCGCCAGGGCCAGTATCTTGGGGAACCAGCCAAGGGCACTGGCCACTTCGTCAGCGATCGGCGGCAGGCGCCACGACGGGCGCTGCAGCATCAACATGGCGCGGCCCAGGCCGGAGATGAAGGCGCTGAACACCACCAGGGCAAGGATGTGGTTGGTCAGGCTGGCGACATCGGAGCCCAGCTCGGAGCTGCTTTCCAGGCCCCAGCGCAACAACGACACGGAGCCGGCGATGGTGCCCAGGGTGGCCAGGCTCACGCTCAGCGCCAGGGCGCTGCGGCGCAGGCGGCCTTCAGGCAGCCAGCGCACCATGGCGTCGGCGAGCAGGCGTTCGAGCACGCGGCGCACCAGGGTCCACACCAAAATCGCCGCCACCAGGCTGGTGATGAAGAACCAGCGGTGCTCGGGGCTCAAGGCGCTGGCCACGGCATCGGCGGCCTCGCCGCGCAGGTCGCGCAGGCGCATGACGTCATCGTCGGTGGGGCGGATCAACGACTTCCAGAAGGCCGGGGTCAGCGGGCTGGTGGCGCGGCTGGTGACCTGGGAGTTGAACTGGCTGCGGCGCAAGTTGACGATCTGGGTGGACAGGTCGCGGGCCGACTGGGTCAGCTTGGCGGCCTGCTCCTGCTCGGCGAGCAGCGCTTTCTTCTCGGCTTCGAGCTCCTTGCGCTGCAAGGTCAGGCTCTGCGCCTCGTCCGGTTGCGGCGGGCCGATGACCTTGAGCTTGTCGTCGAGCTTCTGCACATCGGCGGCGCGCAAGGTGCTCAAGGCATCTGCCTGGCGCTGGACCTGCATGGCGCCCAGGCGCAATTGCGACAACAGGTCGTCGTTGGCATTGCTGGTCACGCCCTGGCGAATCTGGTCGAGCCGGTCATTGAGCTGCGCGTAGCTGGCGTCCTCCTCCAGCATCGGCAGTTCGGCTGCGGCCAGGGTGGACACCGGGGTGGCGGGTGCCGACCAGGCCGGGCTGGCCAATGCCAGCATCAGGGTCATGACACCCAGGTAAAAACGGGCAAGGCAGAAACGCCTCATCGAATGTTCCTCTTTACATTTCGATCAGGCGGTGGATTCTACGCGGCTTGTGGCCAACAGAAGAGTGCCGTTGCTCGCAACAATCCTGCGCCATTGCCCCGAAGCTGAAGAAAGTGGCCGCCGCTTCAGTCCGTCACGGCGCGCAGCCTGCCCGCCCGGCGGTACGACTGCCGGGCAAAGCACACGAACAGCCCGGCCATGATCGCCAGCGCCATCGGCAGCCCGTGCGGCGCCACATCCATCGCTGCGCCGCTGAGCAGCGGCCCGATCAGGCTGCCGACACCCCATAGCAGGCCGACGCTGGCATTGGCCGTGACCAGGTCCTGGCCCTTGAAGCGCTGCCCGATCAACACCAGCGCCAGGGTATAGATGCCCCCCGCCACCGCGCCCAGCACCACCAGCAACGGCCACAGCAGCCAGGTCATGTCCAGCAGCCAGGGCAAGGCGATGCCGATCGCCATCGCCACCAGCCCGCACACCAGGTGCAGCCCGGTGCGCTCGACCCGGTCGGCCAGCCAGCCCAGGGGCAGCTGGAAGACCATGTCACCGGCGAACACCACGGTCACCATCAGCGCCGCCACACCCACGGCAAAGCCATGGCTGGTGGCATACACCGGCAGCAGCGACAGTACCACCGCATCGAAGAACGAGAAGAACAACACCGCCACGCACAGCGCCGGCGCCACCCGGAAGAACCCGGCCAGGCCGAAGCTCTTCTCGCCTTCATCGCCATGCTCGACGTGATCGTTTGGCACCGTGAACAGGATGCACAGCAAGGCCAGGCCGTAGCACACCGTCACCACCCCGGTGATCCACGGGCTGTCGGCGCCGAGCAGCGCCAACAGCGCCGGGCCCAGCACCTGGAAGCCGGTGAAGCTGGTGGCGTACAGCGCCATGATCTTGCCGCGGTTGTGGTCGGGGCACAGTTCGTTGACCCAGGACTCGCCGAGGATGATGGCGATGCCCATGCCGATGCCCAGCCCCAGGCGCAGCACGGCCAGCAGCCACAGCGAGTCGAATGCCGATTCGAGCAGGGCGATGCTGACCGTGCACAGGCTGAAGCACAGCAGGTAGATGGTGCGCCGGGTCAGCAGCCGGCAGCAGCTGTCGACCATGAATGCCGAGAGCATCATGCCGGCAGCGGGAATGGCCGAGATGATGCCGATTTCCAGGGTGCCGGCACCGGCTTCGTGCAGGCGCAACGACACCAGCGGCAGGCTGGCCCCCAGGCTGAAGCCAACCACCGAAACGGCGAACAGAAGGCCCGCCAGCAAACGCATGTTCATGTACCACTCCAAGCAAAAACCGAAAAGACGCGCAAATACAGGCGCCCACGCGCACGCCGGGACGGCGGATGGCGCAGGGGCGCGGTCAGTTCAGGGCAAGGTGTGGCGAGAAAGTGAAGGCAAACAGCACGCTGCGCCGACGCTTGAGCACCGTGTCGCTCGGCCACGCGCGACGCATGGCCTGGAGGGCAGGCTGGCGGGCATGGGGGAGGCTTTGGGTACGGCGCATTGCTTGGATACTACGCAGGTGGGGGGAAAAGAGGCGGCACTCTAGGCCAGCCAGGTTGCGTCGTCAATCGCCGGCCAGCCGGCTCTCACACAAATCAGCAGCGCCGCGCTCATTGTGGGAGCCGGCTTGCCGGCGATCGGGCTGCAACGCAGCCCCACCCCCTTCAGCGCTTGCCAGTATTGGGCAAAAACACCGCCAACAGCCCGAACAACGGCAAGAACGAGCACAGCCCATACACGTACTCGATACCACGCAAATCCGCCAGGTACCCCAGCAGCGCCGCGCCAATCCCGCCAAAGCCGAACATCAGCCCGAAGAAGATCCCGGCAATCATCCCCACACTACCCGGCACCAGCTCCTGGGCATACACCACGATCGCCGAAAACGCCGAGGCCAGGATGAAGCCGATCACCACGCTGAGCACGGTGGTCCAGAACAGGTCCGCATAGGGCAGCGCCAGGGTGAACGGCGCCACCCCCAGGATCGAGAACCAGATCACCGCCTTGCGCCCGATGCGGTCACCGATCGGCCCGCCGAAGAAGGTGCCGGCCGCCACCGCGCCGAGGAACAGGAACAGGTGCAGCTGCGAGCTGGCCACCGACAGGCCGAACTTCTCGATCAGGTAGAAGGTGAAGTAGCTGGTGAAGCTGGCCATATAGAAGTACTTGGAGAACACCAGCAGGCCCAGCACGATCAGGGCCGCGATCACCCGCTGGCGAGAAATGCCATGGGTAGCCTGCACTGCCTTGCGGGCCTTGGCCTGGTTGAGGTGCTCCTTGTACCAGCGGCGCAGCATCAGGGTCACGGCGAAGAACAGCAATCCGGCCACGCCGAACCAGGCCACGTGGGTCTGGCCGAAGGGGATGACGATGGCCGCCGCCAGCAGCGGGCCGAACGCGGAGCCGGCATTGCCGCCCACCTGGAAGGTCGACTGGGCCAGGCCAAAGCGCCCGCCCGAGGCCAGCCGCGCAATGCGCGAGGTTTCCGGGTGGAAGGTCGACGAACCGATACCCACCAGTGCCGACGCCAGGAGAATCATCGGGAAGCTGCCGACGAACGCCAGCATGACGATGCCCACCAGGGTGCACAAAGTGCCCAGCGGCAGCAGGTTCGGCGCCGGCCGGCGGTCGGTGAAGAAGCCGACCCAGGGCTGCAGCAGCGAGGCGGTGACCTGGAACGTCAGGGTAATCAGGCCGATCTGGGCGAAGCTCAGGTTGTAGTTGGCCTTGAGCATCGGGTAGATCGCCGGCAGTACCGACTGGATAAGGTCGTTGATCAGGTGCGCCAGGGCGCAGAAGGCGATGATGCGCATTACCAGCGGGTTGGCTTGGCTCGCCGAACCGGTGCTGGCGGAGGGGGTGCTGCTGATGGCCATGGGCTTGGATTCCGTCCGCTGGGTTGGGATCCGATTATCGGGAAACAAATAGATACATAGCTACCTTTTTTATCCCTCTGTCGTCGCGTACTTGTAAATGGTTCTCAATATAATTAGCATCTTCGCCCGACATCCCCGTAATCGTTGGGCGAAACCGCCCTTATGCGAGCACACCGACCCATGAGCCCGATGCCCGCCACGCAGATTCAGGCCGATCCCCAGCAGGAAGCTCTGGAATGGTTTTCACGCCTGCGCCAACCCGGCTGCGATGAACGCGAACGCCAGGCCTTCGCCCAGTGGTGCCAGGCGCCGCTCAATGCCCACGCCTATGCCGAGCTCGAAGCCTGCTGGCAGCAGCTGCAGGCGCCCCCTGCCCGGCCGCGGCCGCAGCTGCTGGTGCTAAAGCGCAGCCGCCTGGGCCTGCTGCTGGGCGTGCTGTTTCTGCTGCTGCTCGGGGCGCTGGCGTACCTGTACTGGCCACTGATGCAGCGCCTGGGCAGCGAGCTGCACACCGACGCCGGCGAGCGCCGCAGCCAGCGCCTGGCCGATGGCTCGACCCTGCACCTGGACAGCGCCAGCGCGATGAATGTGGATTTGCGCGGGCGCACGCGGCACCTGCAGCTGGTGCAGGGCCAGGTGTACCTGGAGGTGAAGCTCGACGGCCGCGCCCTGGAGGTGCAGGTGGACGATGCGCGCATCCAGGTGTTCGGCACCCGGCTGATGGTGGCCCGCCATGCCGGGCATGACGAGCTGGTGGTGTTCAACGGCAAGGCGATGATCGTTCAGGGCGCCGACCAGCGCATGCTCGGCGCAGGCGAGCGGGTGACATTCAACGAGGCGCGGATCGGCTCGGTGCAGAAGGCCGATGTAAAGGCTGCAGACGCCTGGCGCTCAGGCCAACTGCACGCCGTCGAGATGCCGCTTGGCCAGGTCATCGAACGCCTGGCCAGTTACCAGGGCCGGCGCGTGTGGTTGCTGGATGATCAAGTGGCCTACCGGCGCGTGAGTGGCGATTTCAACCTCGACCGCCCCGGCGAAACCCTCGCGGCCCTGGCCGGCGCGCAGCAGCTGCAGCTCTATGACGTGCTCGGCCAGTGGCTGATCGTGCGCTAGCACCGGCCTTGGCGGCTAAGTTTTTGAAAGCGTGTAAATTTTTTTTGAAATGAGTGTTGACACAGGGTCATCACAAGGGAATAATGCGCGCCATCGGCTACATAGCTCAGTTGGTTAGAGCATAGCATTCATAATGCTGGGGTCCGGGGTTCAAGTCCCTGTGTAGCCACCAAACTTGAAAAGGGCTTACCGCAAGGTAGGCCCTTTTCTTTTGCCTGAAGAAAAGTTCAGCGCCCTCCCCTCAGCGCACGCCGGCCACCACCACGGCCAGGCCCAGCCCGATCAATGCCACGCCGATCACCCGGTCGACCACCCGCTGGCGCTCGATCATCGCCTTGCGCAGCCCCGCACTCGAAAAGAACACCGCCACCAGGCTGAACCACGCCCAGTGGGCGAACGACATGAACGCGCCATAGGCGAAATCCAGCGCCAGGGGCGCGCCTGGCTGCACCACCTGGGTGTAGGCGCTGATCACGAACAGCATGGTCTTGGGGTTCAGTGCGTTGGTCAGGAAACCGGTGCGCAGCACGGCCAGCAGGCTCGCCCCCGATGCCTGCCCCTCCAGGCTCAGGCGCGCGGTGTTGGTGAGCGACTGGTAGCCCAGGTAGATCAGGTAGCCCGCGCCGAGCACCTTCATGGCCAGGAACAGCGCCGGGCTCTGGCTGATGATCACGGCGATGCCCAGCACCGTGTACAGCACGTGCACCTGCACGCCCAGGGCAATGCCCACCGCCGCCGCGAGGCCAGCCTTGCGGCCCTGGGCATAACTGCTGCGGGTGACCATGGCGAAATCAGCGCCTGGGCTGATCACGGCCAGGATGGTGAATAGGGCTACGGCGAGTAGTTCGGTCACGGGAAAGCGTCCTCGATAGGCGATGAAAATGCACAGAGGCGCTGATTATCGAGGTCGGATAATTTCTGGAAAATCGATTTATAGTGGCGCTGATCTGCTAGTTTTTTTCACAGATATTCATTGCCAGTGCGGGCCTCTTCGCGGGGCAAGCCCGCTCCCACAAGTACACCACCGGTTTGCAGGCAAGTGATGAACCTGTGGGAGCGGGCTTGCCCGCGAAGAGGCCCGCACTGACAACACAGGCCCCCTATGAAACTGCCCCCACTCAGCGCCTTGCGCTACTTCGACATCGCCGCCGAAACCGAAAGCTTCGTGCGCGCCGCCGAGCGCCTGCACGTCACCCACGGCGCGGTCAGCCGCCAGGTGCGCCTGCTCGAGGAAAGCCTGGGCATCGAGCTGTTCGAGCGGCGCAACCGCGCCCTGTTCCTCACCCCCGCCGGCCGCACTTTGCATGGCACCACCCAGGCGATCTTCGAACAACTCGAAGGCGCCGTGCAGCGCCTGCAGCAGCAAGAGCGCGACAATGTGCTGGTGCTGTCCTGCGAACCGACCATCGCCATGCGCTGGCTGATCCCGCGCCTGCCCCGCTTCCACGCCGCACACCCAGACTTGCACCTGCACCTGGTGGCCGCCGGTGGCCCGGTGGACTTCGCGCGCAACGGTATCGACCTGGCGCTGCGCCGCGATGACTTCCACTGGCCAGGCAGCGTGCACAGCCGCAAGGTCTGCGACGAATGGATCGGCCCGGTTTGCCGCGATGCCGGCACCGCGCTCGAAGGCCAGCGCCTGCTGCACAGCAGCACCCGCCCAAGCGCCTGGCCCGACTGGCTGCGCCTGAGCGGCCAGCCGTTGCGCCGCAGCCAACGCAGCGATTACCAGCACTTCTATTTGTCGCTGCAGGCCGCCAGCGCAGGCCTGGGCCTGGCGATCGCCTCGGCACTGATGGTGCGCGACGAACTCGACAGCGGGCAGCTGCACGCCCCCTTCGGCTTCCTGCGCGATGGCTCCAGCTACCACCTGCTCAGCCCGCAGCCGCTAGGCGATGGCGGCAAGCGCCAGCGCTTCGCCGACTGGGTGGTAGGCGAAAGCCAGGCCTGCCTCGCTCAGCTGGGTTTGACGCAGAACGACGAACCGGCGCTGCCATCGCCGCCCCAGGTGCGGTAACCGGCCGTGTCGATGTGGATGCGCCCCGTGGGATAACGCCCCAGGCCCATGTTCCAGGCCTGCCCGTATTGCTGCCAGAAGCGGCACAGCGGGTTGGGGTCGGCCCCGCCCGGCAGCAGCATGTCGACCGCGAAGGCACGGCTATGGGCGCTGCCCACGGCGCCGCCGGCGCAGCGGTTGAGGCTGGGCTCGCGGTAGGCGGACACCACCTCGAACTGGCGCAGGATGCCTTGCTCGCCAAGGGCCTTGAGCAGCGCCAGCGTCGAGCGCACCGCCGGCCAGTTGGCAGACGGCGGCACGGCAAACGGTGAAGCCCGGCACAGCTTCCAGTCGGAGGCCGAGCGCAGCAGCTGGTGAATCGGCACCACACCATACAGGCGGGCCTGCACCAGCATTTCACGAAAGGGCCGGGTCTGATGGTCCCCGGCCCACTGGGCGAACATCCACAGGTCGCGCTCATCGGCCTGGGCCGTGCCCATCAGCAACGCCAGCGCCATCAACCCGCCTTTTGCACGTTTCATTCCTGCTCCCCCTGCTCCACCATGAGCACGGCCGCCAACCCTGGCGGCTGCTGACAAGGAGTTAAGCATGCACAAGATGGCCTTACCGAGCCTGGCCGCCCTCGCCTTCAGCGGCGTGGCCCTGGCAGATGCGCGCATCGACCTGGGCGACAGCCAGCGCGTCACCCGCCTGTTCGCCTACCCCAACAACTGCCACGTGATCTGCTTTCGCGACTGGACGCTGGAGCAGACCGTCGAGCACTACCTGACCCAGAGCGTGCGCCGCGATGGCCACGCCAACGCACAGGTGCAGGTGAGCCGCCAGGATGACCGCCTGCACGCGACCATCAGCCAGGTGCCCGCCAGCTATGCCGAGCCGCTGCGCCAGCTGCTCGACAGCGGCGAGCTGGCCTACCAGGGCGCCAGCCAGCTGAACAAGGACGGCAAATGGTCCTACGACTGGTACCTGTTCCTGCCGCTGGGCATGGCCCTGCAGAACCGGCGCAGCATCGAACTGCTGCACTTCCCGCCCGACTATTCGCTGACCCAGGCCCAGGACTACCTGCGCTCCAACACCACCGACCGCTGGGCCGAGCTGCTGACCTTCAACGGCGTGCCAGCCAGCCAGACAGCGGCCTACCAGACCATCATCGACATCGCCCCGATCGCCGCACCGGCCAGCGCAGGCGACGCCCTGAAGGGCACCTACAGCTACTTCAAGGACTATCAGCTGCGCATGGTCCGGGAAATGACTCTGCAAGACGCCAGCAAGCCCCTGCCGATGGTGGCCTTCGGCGCCCCGGTGCGCAGCTGGATCCAACAGCAATACGGGCCTCAGGTGGCTGTGCTGGGCCTGGTCGGCATCAGCCCGCAAGCGGGCGCCACGGTACCGGTGCTGGGCGCGAACCACCCCAGCGCGATCTGGTATGCGGCAGACAAGGACAGCCACGGCGGCAACCAGGACGAGGCCGATGCGGCGGGGCTGAAGATGATGGGCCAGGACCTGACGGCGGCGTGCTGGCAGGCGGGAATGGGGCGTAATCAGCAGGCCGATGCCCGCTCGACCCTGCAGGCGTGCTCGGACAAGTGGCAGGTGGCGCAGAAGAAGCAGACCTGCGAGCTGTTCTTCCGCACCGTGCGCCAGTACACGCCGGAGCAGGCGGCGGCCAAGTGCAATAGCGGGGGCGTGAAAAGAAGCCTGATGGATTTGCGCAAGCCGGTCGAGGGGTTGCAGGGGCTTTGATCGGTATTGCCTGTACTGGCCCTATCGCCGGCAAGCCGGCTCCCACAAGGATCCCACAGGCCCCAGGATCAGTGTGGGAGCCGGCTTGCCGGCGATAGGGCCGCGACGATCAGTCTTCGAGCAAGGTGCAGGCCATCACCAGCGCATCTTCGCGCCCGCCCGCCACCGGGTAGTAATCCCGCCGCCGGCCAATTTCATTGAAGCCATAGCGCTCGTACAACCGATACGCCGACTGGTTGCTGGCCCGCACTTCCAGGAAGCACTCCCGTCCATTGAGCTGGTAGGCCCGCGCCATCAGGTGCTCGAGCAGGCGCAAGCCCAGGCCGCAGCCCTGGTTCTCGGGCTTGACGGTGATATTGAGCAGGTGCGCCTCGTCGATGATCACGTTGATCACCCCATGCCCCACCTGCTGCTGGCCATCGAACATCAACCACACTTCGTAGGACTTGAGCGCATCCTGGAAGATGCCGCGGGTCCAGGGGTGGCTGAACGCGGCATATTCGATCT
>NZ_DJTF01000001.1:0-9098 GCF_002438125.1 Pseudomonas sp. UBA6315 | reverse complement strand
CGGGCATCCTCGTCGCCCTTGAGGAAGTCGCGCAGGATCTCTTCCTGCTCGTAGGCCTTCTCCAGGGTCATGCCCACTTCGAACGGGATCATCTTCGACAGGCGGTCGGCCAGGCCGTAGGACTTGCCCTGCACCCGCGCCACGTCGCGCACCACCGCCTTGGCGGCCATGGTGCCGAAGGTGATGATCTGGCTCACCGCGTTGCGCCCGTAGGCCTCGGCCACGTAGTCGATCACCCGATCGCGGCCATCCATGCAGAAGTCGACGTCGAAGTCGGGCATGGAAATACGTTCAGGGTTGAGGAAGCGCTCGAACAGCAGGTCGTAGGCCAGCGGGTCGAGGTCGGTGATCTTCAGCACGTAGGCCACCAGCGAACCTGCACCCGACCCCCGGCCAGGGCCGACCGGCACGCCGTTGTTCTTGGCCCACTTGATGAAGTCCATCACGATCAGGAAGTAACCGGGGAAGCCCATCTGGATGATGATGTCCAGTTCGAACTTCAGGCGGTCGAGGTAGAGCTGGCGCTTCTCTTCGTAATTGGGCGTGGTTTCCTTCGGCCAGAGCACGGCCAGGCGCTCTTCCAGGCCTTCGTGGGAAACATGGCGCAGGTAATCGTCGATGCCCATGCCATTGGGCGTGGGGAAATCGGGAAGGAAGTACTTGCCCAGCTGTACCTGGATATTGCAGCGCTTGGCGATTTCGACGGTGTTGGCGATCGCGTCGGGCAGGTCGCTGAACAGCTCGGCCATTTCCTGCGCACTTTTGAGGTACTGCTGGTCGCTGTACATGCGCGGGCGGCGCGGGTCGTCGAGGGTCCAGCCTTCACCGATGCACACGCGGCTTTCGTGGGCATCGAAGTCCGACTGCTTGATGAAGCGCACGTCGTTGGTGGCGACCAGCGGCGCGCCAAGCTTGTCGGCCAGGGCCACGGCGGCGTGCACGTATTCTTCGTCGCCGGCACGGTTGGTGCGCTGCAGCTCGACGTAGAAGCGCTCGGGGAACATGCCCATCCAGTCGCGCAGCAGCGATGCAGCCTCATCGTCGCGGCCGGCCATCAGGGCCTGGCCGATATCGCCTTCCTTGCCCGCCGACAGGGCGATCAGCCCCTCGCTGGCCGGCGCGATCCATTCACGCTGGAGAATCACCAGGCCGTTGCGCTGGCCGTCGGTCCAGCCACGCGAGATCAACTCGGTGAGGTTGCGGTAACCCTTGGGGTCCATGGCCAGGAAGCAGATGCGCGACAGTGGCGCCTCGGGGTCGGCACCGGCCAGCCACAGGTCGGCACCGCAGATCGGCTTGATCCCGGCGCCCATGGCGGTCTTGTAGAACTTCACCAACGAGCACATGTTGCTCTGGTCGGTGATCGCCACCGCCGGCATGTTCATCCCCGCCAGCGCCTTGGCCAGCGGCTTGATCCGCACCAGGCCGTCGACCAGCGAGAATTCGGAGTGGACGCGCAGGTGAACGAAGGGAACCGACATGGAAAGTCCTGTAGCAGTGCTTAACGACAAGGGCGGGATTGTAGCGTAATTGAATAGGGATTTTGGGGCTGCTTCGCAGCCCATCGCGGGCAAGCCCGCTCCCACAGGGATAGTGTGAGCCACAGGAATGCGCATTACCTGTGGGAGCGGGCTTGCCCGCGATGGGCCGCCATGCGGCCCCATCCGTCAGATCAAAGAATCGGTAACGCCCATATGGGCTTCCCAAGCTGCCCGCACGGGGGCAAACGAACGCCGATGAATGGGCGTAGGTCCGAGGCGTGCCAAGGCTTCGAGGTGCACAGGCGTCGGGTAACCCTTGTGCCCGCCCATGCCGTAGCCCGGGTAGATCAGCTCGAACGCACTCATCTCCCGGTCACGGGTCACCTTGGCCAGGATGGACGCGGCAGCGATCGCCGGCACCTGGCTATCGCCCTTGATCACCGGCGCCGCAGGCACTGCCAGCTTGGGGCAGCGGTTACCGTCGATCAGTGCAAGCTTGGGCGTGACGCTCAAGCCTTCCACCGCACGCTGCATGGCCAGCATGGTGGCCTGCAGGATGTTCAGGCGGTCGATTTCCTCCACCTCGGCGCGTGCGATGCAAAAGCTCAGGGCCTTTGCGCAAATCTCGTCGAACAGCGCTTCACGCTTGGCTTCGGTCAGTTTCTTCGAATCATTGAGGCCAAGAATCGGCCGAGCCGGGTCGAGAATCACCGCGGCAGTGACCACCGCGCCGCACAGCGGGCCGCGGCCCACTTCATCGACGCCGGCGACCAGGTCTTCGACCAGGTTGAAATCCAGTCCTATCTGCATATCAGCGAGCCTTGAGCAAAGCCAGCACCGCATCCGCCGCCTGGTTGGAGGCGTCGCGGCGCAAGGTGCGGTGAATCTCGTCGAAGCGTTCGGTCTGCTGGCTGCCATCGGCCACCAACGGCGCCAGGGCCGTGGCCAGGGCTTCGCTGGTGGCGGCATCCTGCAGCAGCTCGGGTACCAGTTCGCGCTGGGCGAGCAGGTTCGGCAACGACACGTAGGGGCTTTTTACCAGACGCTTGAGAATCCAGTAGGTCAGCGGCGCCAGGCGATAGGCGACGACCATCGGCCGCTTGTACAGCAGCGCTTCCAGGGTCGCGGTACCCGAGGCGATCAGCACCGCATCGCAGGCTGCCAGCGCCTGGTGCGACTGGCCATCGAGCAGGGTCAAGGGCAATTGCCGGCCTGCCAGCATCTGCTCGATTTGCTCGCGCCGCGCGGCATTGGCGCAAGGCAGCACGAACCGCACACCCGGCACCTGCTCGCACAGGCGCTGGGCGGCATCGAGGAACAACGCCCCCAGGCGCCCCACCTCGCCTCCGCGGCTCCCGGGCATCAATGCCACCAACGGGCCTTCAGCCAGGCCCAGGGCCTGGCGCGCCGCCTGACGGTCGGCATCCAGCGGGATGGTATCGGCCAGCGGATGGCCGACGAAGCGCACGGGCACGCCCTGCTCTTCGTAGAAGCGCGCCTCGAACGGCAGCAAGGTCAGCATCAGGTCGCAACCTTCGCGGATCTTCAGCACGCGCTTCTG
Source organism: Pseudomonas sp. UBA6315 (assembly GCF_002438125.1). Lineage (NCBI taxonomy): Bacteria > Pseudomonadati > Pseudomonadota > Gammaproteobacteria > Pseudomonadales > Pseudomonadaceae > Pseudomonas > Pseudomonas sp. UBA6315. The sequence goes on along the minus strand of NZ_DJTF01000001.1, from coordinate 6,056 downwards.
CCGCCAGGCCCAGACCGACGGGCTGACGTAGTGCACGGTCTTGATCCCGACCTGGCGCAGTTTCAATTCGATGTTGAGGGTGAAATCGGGGGCGTCGATGCCGATGAACACATCGGGCTTTTCGGCGATCAGCGTCTGGATCAGCTGTTTGCGCCGCTTGAGCAGCTCGCGCAGGCGCCCCAGCACTTCGACCAGGCCCATGACCGCGAGGCGTTCCATGGGGAAGTAAGACTGCAGGCCTTCGGCTTCCATCAACGGGCCACCGACACCGATGAACCGTACATCGGGATGGCGCGCCTTGAGGGCGCGCATCAAGCCGGAACCCAGAATATCGCCGCTGGCCTCACCCGCAACCAGGGCTACGCAAAGCTGCGCCATGTCAGCGGGTGATGCCGCGGGCGGAGTTCACGATCGACTGGCGGAACAGGTCGACCTCGGGGTGCTTGACGCTCAGTTCGTCCAGCTCCTTGATCGCCTCTTCGACGGTCAGGCCCTGGCGGTAGACGATCTTGTAGGAGCGGCGCAGGGCGTGAATCACTTCATCGCTGAAACCGCGGCGGCGCATGCCTTCGAAGTTCATGCTGCGGGCTTCGGCGGGGCTGCCGAAGACGGTGACGAAGGCCGGCACGTCCTTGCCGATCGCCGTACCCATGCCGGAAAACGCATGCGCGCCGATATGGCAGTACTGGTGCACCAGGGTGAAACCGGACAGGATCGCCCAGTCACCGACATGCACATGGCCGGCCAGCGCAGTGTTGTTGACCAGGATGCAATGGTTGCCGATCACGCTGTCATGGCCGATGTGGGCGTAGGCCATGATCAGGTTGTGGTCACCCAGGGTGGTTTCGTAACGGTCCTGGACCGTGCCACGGTGAATGGTCACACCTTCGCGAATCACATTGTGATCGCCGATCACCAGGCGAGTCGGCTCACCCTTGTACTTGAGGTCCGGGGTGTCTTCGCCAATCGAGGAAAACTGGTAGATGCGGTTGTGCTTGCCGATGCGCGTCGGGCCCTTGAGCACCACGTGCGGGCCGATGACCGTGCCTTCGCCGATTTCCACATCAGGCCCGACAATCGACCACGGGCCAACCTCGACACCCGCGGCCAGCTTGGCCGAGGGGTCGATGATCGCCCGTGGGTCAATCGAACTCATAGGGAGCGTTCCGCACAGGTGATTTCTGCCGAGCAGACCGGCTTGCCGTCGACCAGGGCGCGGCACTCGAACTTCCAGATCATGCTCTTGCGGCTGAGGAACTTGGCTTCCAGCACCAGCTGGTCGCCCGGCAGCACCGGCTGGCGGAAGCGCAGCTTGTCGGAGCCGACGAAGTAGTACAGGGTGCCATCGGCGGGCTTGGTATCAAGCATCTTGAAACCAAGGATGCCGGCCGCCTGGGCCATCGCTTCGATGATCAGCACGCCCGGCATGATCGGGTGCGCCGGGAAGTGGCCATTGAAGAACGGCTCGTTGATGCTGACATTCTTGTAGGCACGAATGCTCTGGGCCTCGAAATCCAGGTCCGTCACGCGATCCACCAGCAGGAACGGGTAACGGTGAGGCAGGTATTCGCGAATCTCGTTGATGTCCATCATTTCGGGGGGAAGCCTGTAATAAGAATAGGGAGCGCAGGTGCTGACCGCACGCTCCTTTTGCAATCCAAAGAGGAGCCAGCTAGCGACTGTTCACTCTTGCTCAGGAAAATGGTATCAGCCTTCTGATGTCGGCTGGCCACCTGAGGTCACGGTATCGACACGTTTTTCCAGCTGCTGGAGACGCTTGGACATGTCGTCCAGCTGGCGGATACGCGCGGCGCTCTTGCGCCAGTCAGCCAGGGGCTGCATGGCAGTACCGGAAGAGTAGGCACCCGGTTCGGTGATCGAACGGGTCACCATGGTCATCCCGGACACGAATACGTTGTCGCACACATCGATGTGGCCGACCATACCGACGCCGCCGGCGATGGTACAGTGCTTGCCGATGCGCGTGCTGCCGGAGATCCCGACGCAGGCAGCCATCGCCGTGTGCTCACCGATCTGAACGTTGTGGGCGATCTGGATCTGGTTGTCGAGCTTGACCCCGTCGGCGATCCGCGTGTCGGACAGCGCGCCGCGATCAACGGCGGTGTTCACGCCGATTTCAACGTCATCACCGATGGTGACGCCGCCAATCTGGGCGATCTTGCGCCACACGCCCTTCTCGTTGGCAAAGCCGAAGCCCTCGCCACCGATTACAGCGCCCGACTGGATGACCACACGCTTGCCGATGGTCACGTCGTGATACAGCGTGACCCGTGGCGCCAGCCAGCCGCCCTCGCCGACCACGCAGCGGGCACCGATCACGCAATGCGCACCGATGCTGACATTGGCGCCAATGCGCGCACCACTCTCGATGACCGCGAACGGCCCGATGCTGGCGCTGGCATCCACCTGGGCATCCTCGGCAACCACGGCGCTGGGATGAATACCCGCCTCAGCCTTGGGCTTGGGATCGAACAGGTGGGAAATGCGCGCGTACGCCAGGTACGGGTCGGGCACGATCAGGGCATTGCCGGCAAAGCCTTCGGCGTCCGCAGCCTTGAGCAGCACCGCGGCAGCCTGGCTGTTGTCCAGGAATTTGCGGTACTGCGGGTTGGCCAAGAAGCTCAGTTGGCCGGGGCCGGCCTCCTGCAAGGTGGCCAGCCCGGTGATCTGCAGCGCCTCAGGGCCTTGGAGTGTGGCCCCGAGGGCCTCGGCCAGCTGGCCGAGCGTCATGGTCACGGTCATATCAACGGGCTTGGTTCATGCGCTCGATGACTTGGCGGGTGATGTCGTACTGAGGTTTGACATCGATGACCGCACCGCGCTCGAGAACCAGGTCGTAACCGCCCTTCTTGATCACTTCCTCGACAGCGCCATCGAGCTTGGGCTTGAGCTGCTTGAGCATGTCGCGGTCAGCAACGGCCTTGGCTTCGTTCAGCTCCTTGGACTGGAACTGGAAGTCACGGGCTTTCTGCTTGAATTCGAGCTCCAGGCGCTCACGCTCAGGCTGCGCCATCTTGTCGCCGCCTTTGATCAAACGGTCCTGGATGCCTTTGGCGCTGCTTTCCAGGCTCTTGAGCTTGGTCAGCTGCGGGCCGAACTTCTTCTCGGCATCGACCGCGTACTTCTTGGCGGCATCGGATTCGAGCAGGGCCATCTGATAGTTCAGCACGGCAACCTTCATTTCGGCGAAAGCCGGGGTGGCGACCAGCGCCGCGGCCAGTACGGCCAGTTGAGTCAACTTACGCACGATGCACTCCTGGATAAACCGTTGTCGTTAAGCAAGGGCCGACCTTAGAAGGTCTGGCCCAGAGAGAATTGGAACACCTGGGTATCGGCATCGTCCGGCTTCTTCACCGGCATCGCCAGGCTGAAGCTCAACGGGCCCAGGGCCGTGATCCAGGTAACGCCCAGGCCAACGGAGCTGGCCATGCCCGAGAAGCCGACCTTTTCGCAATCCGGCTTGCTGCCGCAGTTGGTGTCGAACACGTTACCCACATCCCAGAACACGGAGGTGCGCAGCGAACGCTGGTCCTTGACGAACGGCAGCGGGAACAGCAGCTCGACGCCACCTTGCACCAGCACGTTGCCACCGAACGGCAGCGGATCCTGGTCCGGGTCGGCGATGGTGCCTGGGTTCTTGCCGGTACTTGGCGTACTGCGTGGGCCCAGGCTGCTGTCCTTGAAGCCACGGACGGAGTTGAAGCCACCCGCGTAGTAGTTCTCGTAGAACGGCAGGCCGGAAGTACCACCGAAACCATCACCATAGCCCAGTTCCGTGTGCAGGCGCAGGGTGTAGTTGTTGGTGATCGGCTTGAACAGCTGGCCACGGTAGTCGAGCTTGTAGAACGACAGGTCGCTGCCCGGGATGGTCGATTCCAGGGTCAGGCTCTGGGAGTGACCACGGGTCGCCAGCACCCCTTTGTTCAGGGTCGATTCGGACCAGCCGATCGAAGCCTTGAAGTTCAGGAAGTTGTCGCCTTCCTCCTTGAGGAAGTCGAAGATCTCGTCAACGGTGTACTTGCCGGTCTTGATCTTGTCCTGCTGCACGCTCAGGCCGTAGGTCAGGCGCGAGGTTTCGCTGATCGGGTAGCCCAGGCTGACGCCCGCGCCGTAGCTGTCGACCGCGTAGCTTGCCACGTCGACATCGAGGTCGTCGTAGTCGGTGCTGCGGTAGAAGGCGTTGTAACCCAGGCTCACGCCGTCGGCAGTGAAGTAGGGATCGACGTAACCGAAGTTGTAGCGGGTCTGGTACTCGGAACGGGTCAGGCCGATGGACACCTTGTTACCGGTACCCAGGAAGTTGCTCTGGCTGATCGAACCACCGAGGATCAGGCCGGCGCTCTGGGCGAAACCGACGCTGGCGGTGATCGAGCCGGAAGCCTGCTCTTCGACGCTGTAGTTGACGTCGACCTGGTCGTCGGTGCCTGGCACCGGCGGGGTCTCGACGTTGACTTCCTTGAAGAAGCCCAGGCGCTCGAGGCGAGTCTTGGACTGGTCGATCAGGTAGGTCGAAGCCCAGCCGCCTTCCATCTGGCGCATCTCGCGACGCAGCACTTCGTCTTCGGTCTTGGTGTTGCCGCGGTAGTTGATGCGGTTGACGTAGGCACGCTTGCCCGGGTCGACGACGAACATGATGTCGACGGTGTGGTCCTGGTCGTTCGGCTGCGGCACGCCGTTGACGTTGGCGAAGGTGTAGCCTTCGTTACCCAGACGACGGGTGATCAGCTCGGACGTGGTGGTCATCACCTTGCGCGAGAACACCTGGCCCGGCTGCACCAGCAGCAACGACTTGACCTGGTCTTCCGGCACCTTGAGGTCACCGGAGAGCTTCACGTCGCGAACGGTGTACTTCTCGCCTTCGTTGACGTTGACGGTGATGTAGACGTGCTTCTTGTCCGGGGTGATCGACACCTGGGTAGAGGCGATGTCCATGTTGATGTAGCCGCGGTCCAAGTAGTAGGAACGCAGGCGTTCCAGGTCACCGGAGAGTTTCTCGCGGGCGTACTTGTCGTCGTTCTTGAAGAACGACAGCCAGTTGGTGGTCTTCAGTTCGAACAGCTGCGACAGCTCTTCATCGTCGAACACGGTGTTGCCGACGATGTTGATGTGCTGGATGGCCGCGACCGTGCCTTCGTTGATCTTGATCTTCAGCGCGACGCGGTTGCGCGGCTGCGGCACCACTTCGGCGTCGACTTCGGCCGAGTAGCGGCCCTGGGCCACGTACTGGCGCTGCAGCTCGTTACGCACGCCTTCAAGGGTGGCACGCTGGAAGATTTCGCCTTCGGCCAGGCCCGATTGCTTCAGGCCCTTCATCAGGTCTTCGGTGCTGATCGCCTTGTTGCCTTCGATCTCGATGCTCGACACCGACGGGCGCTCGACCACGTTGATGATCAGGACATTGCCGTCGCGGTTCAGCTGGATGTCCTGGAAGAAGCCGGTCTTGAACAGCGAGCGAGTCGATTCCACCAGGCGACGGTCATCGGCCTGGTCGCCGACGTTGAGCGGCAAGGCACCGAAGACGCTGCCGGCGGATACCCGCTGCAGGCCGTTGACACGAATATCGGAGATGGTGAAGGACTCGGCGTGAACTTCAGCGATCATCAGTGCGGAGAGGACCGCAGTTAGCAGCAGACGTTTCATGAAGTCCTTTTATTCCAACTGGCAATAAACAACCTGCCGCGAAGTGGCGGCAGGTTCGCAATGCGAAGCTTTTATAGTCGACCCAGATCGTTGATCAGGGCGAGCAACATCACCCCTACGACCAAACTGATACCGATCTGGACCCCCCAACCTTGCACCCGATCGGACAGCGGACGACCGCGCGCCCACTCGACCAGGTAAAACAGCAAATGCCCCCCATCCAATACTGGAATGGGCAGCAGGTTAAGAACCCCCAGGCTTATGCTCAGGTAGGCCAGGAAATTCAGGAAATCCCCCACGCCGGACTGGGCTGAAGCGCCCGCCACTTTAGCAATGGTTATCGGTCCGCTCAAGTTTTTTACCGAGAGCTCCCCGAACAGCATTTTCTTCAGCGA
>NZ_DJTF01000002.1:0-7734 GCF_002438125.1 Pseudomonas sp. UBA6315 | reverse complement strand
CCAGCTTCGGCCGCCTGCGCCCCCTGCACACCAACCTGGTCATCTTCGCCTTCGGCGGCTGTGCGTTGTTCGGCACCAGCTACTACGTGGTGCAGCGGACCTGCCAGACCCGGCTGATCTCCGACAGCATGGCCGCCTTCACCTTCTGGGGTTGGCAGGCGGTGATCCTCGGCGCGCTGATCACCTTGCCGATGGGCTACACCACCACCAAGGAATACGCCGAGCTCGAGTGGCCGATCGCGATCCTGCTGGCCATCGTCTGGGTCACCTACGCCCTGGTGTTCTTTGGCACCATCGTCAAGCGCAAGACCAAGCACATCTACGTCGGCAACTGGTTCTACGGCGCCTTCATCGTGGTGACCGCGATGCTGCACATCGTCAACCACATCTCGCTGCCGGTGAGCCTGTTCAAGTCGTACTCGGCCTATGCCGGCGCCACCGACGCGATGATCCAGTGGTGGTACGGCCACAACGCCGTGGGCTTCTTCCTGACCACGGGCTTTTTGGGGATGATGTACTACTTCGTGCCCAAGCAGGCCGAGCGGCCGATCTACTCCTATCGCCTGTCGATCGTGCACTTCTGGGCGCTGATCACCCTGTACATCTGGGCCGGCCCGCACCATTTGCACTACACCGCGCTGCCGGACTGGGCGCAGTCGCTGGGCATGGTGATGTCGATCATCCTCCTGGCGCCAAGCTGGGGCGGCATGATCAACGGCATGATGACCCTGTCCGGTGCCTGGCACAAACTGCGCACCGACCCGATCCTGCGCTTCCTGGTGGTTTCGCTGGCCTTCTACGGCATGTCCACCTTCGAAGGCCCGATGATGGCCATCAAGACCGTGAACTCGCTGTCGCACTACACCGACTGGACCATCGGCCACGTCCACGCCGGCGCCCTGGGCTGGGTGGCGATGATCTCGATCGGCGCGGTGTACCACATGATCCCGCGCCTGTATGGCCGCGAGCAGATGCACAGCGTCGGCCTGATCAACGCGCACTTCTGGCTCGCCACCATCGGCACCGTGCTGTACATCGCCTCGATGTGGGTCAACGGCATCACCCAGGGCCTGATGTGGCGCGCCATCAACGATGACGGCACGCTCACCTACTCCTTCGTCGAAGCCCTGCAGGCCAGCCACCCGGGTTACATCGTCCGGGCCCTGGGCGGCGCGTTCTTCGCCTCCGGCATGCTGCTGATGGCCTACAACGTGTACCGCACTGTTCGCGCCGCCAACCCGGCGCAGGCTGAAGAAGCCGCCAAGATCGTCGTCGTGGGAGCGCACTGATGAAGCATGAAGCCGTCGAGAAGAACATAGGCCTGCTGGCCTTCTTCATGGTCATCGCCGTGAGCATCGGTGGCCTGACCCAGATCGTCCCGCTGTTCTTCCAGGACGTGACCAACAAGCCGGTCGAAGGCATGAAGCCGCGCACCGCGCTGGAACTGGAAGGCCGCGACATCTACATCCGCGAAGGTTGCGTGGGCTGCCACTCGCAGATGATCCGCCCGTTCCGCGCCGAAACCGAGCGCTACGGCCACTACTCGGTGGCCGGCGAGAGCGTGTGGGACCACCCGTTCCTGTGGGGCTCCAAGCGCACCGGCCCGGACCTGGCCCGCGTGGGTGGCCGCTACTCGGACGACTGGCACCGTGCGCACCTGTACAACCCGCGCAACGTGGTACCGGAGTCGAAGATGCCGTCCTACCCGTGGCTGGTGGAAAACAAGCTCGACGGCAAGGACACCGCGAAGAAGATGGACGTGCTGCGCACCCTCGGCGTGCCGTACACCGACGCCGACATCGCCGGTGCCCGCGACGCGGTCAAGGGCAAGACCGAAATGGACGCCATCGTCGCGTACCTGCAGGGTCTTGGCACCATCATCAAAAGCAAACGGTGACGCTGATGGATATCGGGATGATTCGCGGCCTGGGCACCGTGGTGGTGATGGTGGCGTTCGTGGGCCTGGCGCTGTGGGTGTTCAACCCACGGCGCAAGCGGGAATTCGACGAAGCCACGCAACTGCCCTTCGCGGATGACCCCGAGGCCAAACAGCACGTCGAGCAAGCGCAAGCAAAAGCTTCTGGGAGCAAACAACAATGACAACCTTCTGGAGTCTGTACGTCACCGTCCTGACCCTGGGCACCATCTTCTCGCTGACCTGGCTGCTGCTGTCGACCCGCAAGGGCCAGCGTGAAGAGGTCACCGACGAAACCGTCGGGCATGCCTTCGATGGCATCGAGGAATACGACAACCCGCTGCCCAAGTGGTGGTTCTGGCTGTTCGTCGGCACCATCATCTTTGCCCTGGGCTACCTGGTGCTGTACCCGGGCCTGGGCAACTGGAAAGGCATTTTGCCAGGCTACAGCTACCTGGATAACGACAAGCAGACCGAGTTCAGCAATGGCCAGCCCGGCTGGACCGGCGTGCACGAGTGGGAAAAGGAAATGGCCAAGGCCGACGCCCGCTTCGGGCCGATCTTCGCCAAGTTCGCGGCCATGCCCATCGAGGAAGTGGCCAAGGACCCGCAGGCGCTGAAGATGGGCGCGCGGCTGTTCGCCTCCAACTGCTCGGTGTGCCACGGCTCCGACGCCAAGGGCGCCTACGGCTTCCCCAACCTGACCGACAACGACTGGCGCTGGGGCGGCGAGCCGGAAACCATCAAGACCACCATCATGGGCGGTCGCCATGGGGTGATGCCGGCCTGGTCGGAAGTGATCGGCGAGCAGGGCGTGGCCGATGTGGCGGCGTTCGTGGTCAGCAAGCTCGATGGCCGCAGCCTGCCGGAAGGCGTCAAGGCCGATGCCGAGAACGGCCAGAAGATCTTCGCCGCCAACTGCGTGGCCTGCCACGGGCCTGAGGGCAAGGGCACGCCAGCGATGGGTGCGCCCAACCTGACCCACCCGCAGGCGTTCATCTACGGCTCGAGCTTTGCCCAGCTGCAGCAGACCATCCGCTATGGCCGCCAGGGCCAGATGCCGGCGCAGGAACAGCTGCAAGGTAATGACAAGGTGCATTTGCTGGCCGCTTACGTGTACAGCCTGTCGCACCAGGCCGAGCCGGCCAAGGCCGAGTAAGGCAGGGCCGGCCACTTCGCGGGGCAAGCCCGCTCCCACAGGTACCCCACCGAATCTGAAGTCATGGGGCATCTGTGGGAGCGGGCTTGCCCCGCGAAGAGGCCGGTGAATTCACCACAAGCTGACCTGAATCAATTGACACCCGCCATATCACGATTCCTATCGTGAACCCAATGCGACAAAAGGTCGCAACGCGACCCCAGGGTGCCATCACCGGCGTATCATGGATCGCAGCGCGCCAGCAGAAGGCGCGAGACTGTGGCCGGCACGCACTGGCCACGGCGTTTCTCCACTGCCGTGGGACTTGATGATGAGCAAGCAAATTCCGGTACATGACGTCACCCCGCCTGCCAGCAAAGGGAAGGACTCCGTCGACCTCTACGCCTCTCGCGAGAAAATCTACACCCGCGCCTTCACCGGCGTGTTCCGCAGGCTGCGCATGGTCGGCGGGGCGGTATTGTTCCTGCTGTACTTCGGCACCGTGTGGCTGAACTGGGGTGGCCACCAGGCCGTGTGGTGGAACCTGCCCGAACGCAAGTTCTACATCTTCGGCGCCACCATCTGGCCACAAGACTTCATCCTGCTCTCGGGCATCCTCATCGTCGCCGCCTTCGGCCTGTTCTTCATCACCGTCTTCGCCGGCCGCGTGTGGTGCGGCTACACCTGCCCGCAGAGCGTGTGGACGTGGATTTTCATGTGGTGCGAGAAAGTCACCGAAGGCGACCGCAACCAGCGCATGAAGCTGGACCGCGCGCCCATGAGCGGCAACAAGTTCCTGCGCAAGTTCGCCAAGCACAGCCTGTGGCTGCTGATCGGCTTCGTCACCGGCATGACCTTCGTCGGCTACTTCTCGCCGATCCGTGAACTGGTCATCGAATTCTTCACCGGCCAAGCCGACGGCTGGGCCTACTTCTGGGTCGGTTTCTTCACCCTGGCCACATACGGCAACGCCGGCTGGCTGCGCGAGCAGGTGTGCGTGTACATGTGCCCCTATGCGCGCTTCCAGAGCGTGATGTTCGACAAGGACACGCTGATCGTTTCCTACGACCCGCGCCGCGGCGAAACCCGTGGCCCACGCAAGAAGGACGTGGATTACAAGGCCCAGGGCCTGGGCGACTGCATCGACTGCACCATGTGCGTGCAGGTCTGCCCCACCGGCATCGACATCCGCGATGGCCTGCAGATCGAGTGCATCGGCTGCGCCGCCTGCATCGACGCCTGTGACAGCATCATGGAAAAGATGAACTACCCCAAAGGGCTGATCAGCTACACCACCGAACACAACCTGTCGGGGCAGAAGACCCACATGGCGCGCCCGCGCCTGATCGGCTACGCGGTGGTGCTGCTGGTGATGATCGGCGCCCTGGCCACGGCCTTCGCCACTCGCTCGCTGGTCGGTTTCGACGTCAGCAAGGACCGCGTGCTGTACCGCGAGAACGCCCAGGGGCGGATCGAGAACGTGTACAGCCTCAAGGTCATGAACAAGGACCAGCGCGACCACGTCTACGTGCTGGACGCCACTGGCCTGCCGGACCTGCGCCTGGAAGGCCAGCGCGAAATCCGCGTGGCGGCCGGCGACATCGTCAGCCTGCCGGTGCAACTGTCGGTGGCGCCCGAGAAACTGCCCTCGACCACCAACGAAATCACCTTCATCCTCAAGAGCGCCGACGACAGCGCTGCCGAGGTCAATGCCAAGAGCCGCTTCATCGGCCCACAGATCCGCTGAGAGAGAATACTGACAATGCCTGCCGCCACCGCCACCAGCCCCTGGTACAAGCACCTCTGGCCCTGGATCATCATCGGCATCCTCACCACCTCGGTGTGCCTGAGCCTGACCATGGTCAGCATCGCCGTGAGCAACCCGGACAACCTGGTCAACGACAACTACTACGAGGCCGGCAAGGGCATCAACCGCTCACTGGACCGCGAGCTGCTGGCGCAGACCCTGAACCTCAAGGCCAGCGTGCACCTGGACGAGCTGACCGGCGAGGTGGACGTGCGCCTGACCGGCAACAGCGACCCGCAGAGTTTGGAGCTGAACCTGATCTCGCCCACCCAGCCGGACAAGGACCGCAAGGTGCTGCTCAGCCGCAGCGAGGCCGGGCGTTATGTCGGCCAGCTCGACGACAAGGTCGAGGGCCGGCGCTTCGTCGAGCTGCTGGGCAGCCAGGATGAGCATGTGTGGCGCTTGTTCGAGGAGGAAAAGGTCGAGCATGGGGTAGCCATGCAACTGGGTGATGAAGCGCTGCAAGGTGCCGAGCACAAATAGCAGTAACCATTAGTCTGCTTGTGGGAGCGGGCTTGCCCCGCGAAAGGGCCAAACCTGCTTATGATGATGCCCAGGCTGGCTTCCAGCCCGCTCCCACAGCGTCCGTTCCTGCAAGTCAATGCGTGTTCGACCTATGTCCCAGCCCACCCCCTGCTACCACTGCGCCCTGCCCGTCCCCGCCGGTAGCCGCTTCACCGCCACGGTCCTCGGCGAGCCCCGGCAGTTCTGCTGCCCCGGCTGCCAGGCAGTGGCCGAGTCGATCGTCGCCGGCGGCCTGGAGCACTACTACCAGCACCGCAGCGACAGCAGCGCCAACCCCGAAGCGCTGCCCAAACAGCTGCAGGACGAACTGGCCCTGTATGACCGCAGCGACGTGCAGCAGGCCTTCGTGCGCCATGCCGGCGAGCGGGCCGAAGCCACCCTGATGGTCGAAGGCATCAGCTGCGCCGCCTGCGGCTGGCTGATCGAAAAGCACCTGCGCAACCTGCCCGGGGTCGCCGAGGCCCGGCTGAACCTGTCCAACCACCGCCTGCTGCTCGACTGGGACGACCAGCAGCTGCCGCTGTCCAAGGTGCTGGCCGAACTGCGCCAGATCGGCTACGCCGCCCACCCCTACCAGCCCGACCAGGCCGCCGAGCAGCTCGCCCGGGAAAACCGCAGCGCCCTGCGCCGCCTGGGCGTGGCCGGGCTGCTGTGGTTCCAGGCGATGATGGCGACCATGGCCACCTGGCCGGAATTCAACATCGACCTGTCGCCGGAAATGCACACCATCCTGCGCTGGGTCGCGCTATTTCTCACCATCCCGATCGTGTTCTACAGCTGCGCGCCGTTCTTCAAGGGCGCTGCCCGCGACCTGCGCACGCGCCACCTGACCATGGACGTGTCGGTCTCGCTGGCCATCGGCCTGGCCTTCGGCGCCGGGATCTGGACCGCCGTCACCGGCAGCGGCGAGCTGTACTTCGACACCGTGGGCATGTTCGCGCTGTTCCTGCTCACCGGGCGCTACCTGGAACGCCGCGCCCGCGAGCGCACGGCGGCGGCCACCGCGCAACTGGTCAACCTGCTGCCGGCCTCGTGCCTGCGCCTGGATGCCTTTGGCCATGCCGAGCGCATCCTGCTTGGCGAGTTGCAGCGCGGCGACACCGTGCAGGTGCTGCCGGGTTCGGTGATTCCCGCCGACGGGCGCATCGTCGAGGGCCGCTCCAGCGTCGATGAGTCGCTGCTCACCGGCGAGTACCTGCCGCAGCCACGCCAGGTAGGCGAGCGCGTAACCGGCGGCACGCTGAATGTGGAAAGCACCCTGCACGTGGAGGTCGAAGCGCTGGGCCATGATTCGCGCCTGTCGGCCATCGTGCGCCTGCTCGAACGTGCGCAGAGCGAAAAGCCGCGCCTGGCGGAAATCGCCGACCGCGCCTCGCAGTGGTTCTTGCTGTTCAGCCTGCTGGCGGCCGTGGCCATCGGCCTGTGGTGGTGGCACGCAGACCCGGCGCGGGCGTTCTGGATCGTCCTGGCCATGCTGGTGGCGACCTGCCCTTGCGCGCTGTCGCTGGCCACCCCCACCGCCCTCACCGCCGCCACCGGCACCCTGCACAAGCTCGGCCTGCTGATTACCCGGGGGCACGTGCTGGAGGGCCTCAACCAGATCGATACGGTCATCTTCGACAAGACCGGCACCCTCACCGAAGGCCGCCTGGCCCTGCGCAGCATCCGCCCGCTCGGCGATTTGCCGGCCGACCGCTGCCTGGCCCTGGCCGCCGCCCTGGAAAACCGCTCCGAACACCCCATCGCCCGCGCCTTCGGCCGCACCGCCAGCGCCGCTGATGATGTGCAGAGCGTGCCGGGGCTGGGCCTGGAGGGCCAGGTCGAGGGCCAGCGCCTGCGCATTGGCCAGGCCACTTTCGTGTGCGCCTTGAGCGGCACCGAGATCCCCGCCGTGCCGGAGCCGCGCGGGCAATGGCTGCTGCTGGGTGACCGCCAGGGCCCGCTGGCCTGGTTCGACCTCGACGACCGCCTGCGCGATGACGCCCCGGCCCTGCTGGCCGCCTGCAAGGCACGCGGCTGGCGCACCTTGCTGCTGTCGGGCGACAGCTCGCCGATGGTCGCCGAGGTGGCCGCCCAGCTTGGCATCGACCAGGCCATCGGCGGCCTGCGCCCGGACGACAAGCTGGACCGCCTCAAGGCCCTGCAGGCGGCCGGCTGCAAGGTGCTGATGCTGGGCGATGGGGTCAACGACGTGCCGGTGCTGGCGGCCGCCGACATCAGCATCGCCATGGGCAGCGCCACCGACCTTGCCAAGACCAGCGCCGACGCGGTGCTGCTGAGCAACCGCCTGCAGGCACTGGTGCAGGCCTTCGACCTGGCCCGCCGCACCCGCCGCAACATCCTCGAGAA
>NZ_DJTF01000029.1:0-5319 GCF_002438125.1 Pseudomonas sp. UBA6315 | reverse complement strand
GCCTAGTGCCCGGTTTTTTGTGCGCGCATGTATTGTTTGTTTCTATTGATGCAAGTCAATCAATGAATTTGTTTGTGTAACCTTGCTCGACGATACTCCTCTTCAAGCCGATAGCCGGCACCTGAAGACCGATAAGGAGAGCCCATGAGCAAGATACTCACCACCGCCAGCGGTGCACCTGTAGCTGACAACCAGAACTCCCGTTCCGCCGGCCCTCGCGGCCCGCTGCTGCTCGACGACTTCCACCTGATCGAGAAACTCGCGCACTTCAACCGCGAGAACATCCCCGAGCGTCGTGTACACGCCAAGGGTTCAGGTGCCTACGGAAGCTTCACCGTCACCCGCGACATTACCGAATACACCAGCGCCAAGCTGTTCGAGCAGATTGGCAAGCAGACCGAAACCTTCCTGCGCTTCTCCACCGTGGGTGGCGAACGCGGTTCGGCAGACACCGAGCGCGATCCGCGGGGCTTCGCCGTGAAGTTCTACACCGAGGAAGGCAACTGGGACATCGTTGGCAACAACACCCCAGTGTTCTTCATCCGTGACCCGCTCAAATTCCCTGACTTTATCCACACCCAGAAGCGTCACCCGCAAAGCAACCTGAAAAATGCCCAGATGATGTGGGACTTCTGGTCGCACTCCCCCGAGGCGCTGCACCAGGTCACCATCCTGTTCTCCGATCGGGGTATTCCGGATGGCTACCGCCACATGCACGGCTTCGGCAGCCACACCTACAGCCTGATCAATGCACAGGGCGTGCGCACCTGGGTCAAGTGGCACTTCAAGACCCAGCAAGGCATCAAGAACCTGGCTCCGGCCGAGGCTGCGCGCCTGGCAGGCACTGACCCGGACTACGCTCAGCGCGACCTGTTCGAAGCCATCGAGCGCGGTGATTTCCCGCGCTGGACCGTGTGCATCCAGGTCATGAGCGAAGCCGAAGCGGCCAGCCGCAACGAGAACCCGTTCGACGTGACCAAGACCTGGTCGCAGAAGGACTACCCGCTGATCGAAGTGGGTGTGCTGGAGCTCAACCGCAACCCGCTCAACTACTTCGCCGAAGTCGAGCAAGCTGCATTCGGCCCGAGCAACATGGTGCCCGGTGTCGGCCTGTCGCCTGACCGCATGCTGCAAGGCCGTGTATTCGCCTATGCCGATGCGCACCGCTATCGCGTGGGTACCAACCACCAGCAGCTGCCCGTCAACGCCCCGCGTTGCCCGGTCAACAGCTACCAGCGTGATGGTTCCATGGCAGCCGGCAGCTACGGCAGCGCGCCGAACTACGAGCCCAACAGCTTCGCTGATGCGCCGAAGCAGTCGCCGCGCCACGCCGAGCCCGCCTTGGCGCTCAACGGTTCGGCCGACCGTTACGATCACCGCGAGGATGATGACTACTACAGCCATGCCGGCGCATTGTTCCGCCTGATGAGCGATGAACAGAAAGCGCTGTTGATCAGCAACATCGCAGGCACCATGGCCGGCGTCAGCGAAGATGTGATTCAACGGCAGCTGCAGTACTTCTTCAAGGCCGACCCTGCCTATGGCGAAGGCATCGCCAAGGCGTTGGGGCTGAATCTCGCCTAAGTCGAAGTGATAAGAAGAACCGCCCTCATTTGGGCGGTTTTTCAATGAATATCACTACTGTTTAACCGATTTTTTGCTTCTAATTGCGCGTTTTTCAGTGACCGCGACGAAAACCTGGTTCACACTATGCGGTATTGAAGTTATTCACAGGGAGAAGCAGGGCGATGCAAGGTCACCCGGACGTAATCAACTACCTCGTCACGTTGCTGAAGGGCGAACTGGCAGCACGCGACCAGTACTTCATTCACTCGCGGATGTATGAAGACTGGGGCCTGTCCAAGCTCTACGAACGTAACAACCACGAGATGGAAGAAGAGACGCAGCACGCCGATGCACTGATGCGCCGTATCCTGATGCTCGAAGGCACCCCGGACATGCGTGCCGATGACCTCGAAGTGGGCAGCACCGTACCGGAAATGATCGAGGCCGACCTCAAGCTCGAGTACAAGGTGCGCGCCGCGCTGTGCAAAGGCATCGAACTGTGCGAACTGCACAAGGACTACATCAGCCGCGACATCCTGCGCGCGCAATTGGCCGATACCGAAGAAGATCACACCTACTGGCTGGAAAAGCAGCAGGGCCTGATCAAAGCCATCGGCCTGGAAAACTACCTGCAGTCGCAGATGTAAGTTATCCACACGCAATAAAAAAGCCCCTGGCACCGTCGGTACCAGGGGCTTTTTTTATCCACAGGCCAATCAGGCCCGGTCACGCTCCAGCAATGGCTTGAGGTAATGCCCGGTGTAGGATTGCTTCATCTTGGTCAGCTCCTCCGGCGTGCCGCTGGCAATGATCTGCCCACCTTTGGAACCCCCCTCCGGCCCCAGGTCCACCAGCCAGTCGGCGGTCTTGATCACGTCCAGGTTGTGCTCGATGACCACCACCGTGTTGCCGTGGTCGCGCAGGCGATGCAGCACGTCGAGCAGTTGCTGGATGTCGGCGAAGTGCAGGCCGGTGGTGGGTTCGTCGAGGATGTACAGGGTCTTGCCGGTGTCGCGCTTGGACAGCTCGCGAGACAGCTTGACCCGCTGCGCCTCACCACCCGACAGGGTGGTCGCCGACTGGCCCAGCTTGATGTACGACAGGCCCACGTCCATCAAGGTCTGCAGCTTGCGCGCCAGGGCCGGCACCGCGTCGAAGAACTCGCGGGCATCCTCGATGGTCATTTCCAGCACCTCGTGGATGTTCTTGCCCTTGTACTTGATCTCCAGGGTTTCGCGGTTGTAGCGCTTGCTCTTGCACACGTCGCACGGCACGTAGATGTCCGGCAGGAAGTGCATCTCGACCTTGATCAGGCCATCGCCCTGGCACGCCTCGCAACGGCCACCCTTGACGTTGAAGGAGAAACGCCCCGGGCCATAGCCACGGGAGCGCGACTCCGGCACGCCGGAGAACAGTTCGCGGATCGGCGTGAAGATGCCGGTGTAGGTGGCCGGGTTCGAGCGCGGTGTGCGGCCGATCGGGCTCTGGTCGATATCGACCACCTTGTCCAGGTGCTGCAGGCCGTCCATGCTGCTGTGCGGCGCGGCTTCCAGGCTGCTTGCGCCGTTCAGCGCGGTGGCGGCGAGCGGGAACAGGGTGTTGTTGATCAGCGTCGACTTGCCCGAGCCGGACACGCCGGTCACGCAGGTGAGCAGGCCGATCGGGATCTCCAGGTCGACGTTCTGCAGGTTGTTGCCCCGTGCGCCCTTGAGCTTGAGCTGCAGCTTCTTGTCACGCGGGGTGCGCTTGGCCGGCACGACGATCTTCTTGCGCCCGGACAGGTATTTGCCAGTCAGCGAGTCCGGGTGGTCCATGACCTCCTGCGGGGTGCCCTCGGCCACGATCTGGCCGCCGTGCACACCGGCGCCCGGGCCGATGTCGACAACGTAGTCGGCCAGGCGGATGGCGTCCTCGTCGTGCTCGACCACGATCACCGTGTTGCCCAGGTCGCGCAGGTGGTTGAGGGTGGCCAGCAAGCGGTCGTTGTCCCGTTGATGAAGACCGATGGACGGCTCATCGAGGATGTACATCACCCCCACCAGGCCCGCGCCAATCTGGCTGGCCAGGCGGATACGCTGGGCTTCGCCACCCGAAAGGGTGTCGGCGCTGCGGTCGAGGGTGAGGTAGTCGAGGCCGACGTTGACCAAAAACTGCAGGCGTTCGCAGATTTCCTTGAGGATCTTCGCGGCGATCTCGCCACGCCGGCCGGTCAGGGTCAGCTCACCGAAATAGCTGCTGGCTTCGCCGATCGGCAGGTTGGTGACCGCCGGCAGGGTCTTCTCGCCCACCCACACGTGCCGCGCCTCACGGCGCAGGCGGGTGCCGCGGCAGTCGGGGCAGGGCTGGGTGCCAAGGAACTTGGCCAGCTCCTCGCGCACGGTGGCCGACTCGGTTTCGCGGTAGCGCCGTTCCAGGTTCGGGACGATGCCTTCGAACGGGTGCGAGCGCTTGACGATGTCGCCGCGGTCGTTGAGGTACTTGAAGTCGACGCTCTGCTTGCCGCTGCCCTGCAGGATCACCTTCTGGTGCTCGGCCGACAGCTCGCCGAATGGCTCCTCCAGGCTGAAGCCATAGTGCGCCGCAAGCGAGCCAAGCATCTGGAAGTAATAGACGTTGCGCCGATCCCAGCCGCGGATCGCGCCCTCGGCCAGGGTCAGCTCGCTGTTGACCAGGCGCTTGGTGTCGAAGAACTGCTTCACCCCCAGGCCATCACAGGTCGGGCAGGCGCCGGCCGGGTTGTTGAAGGAGAACAGCTTGGGCTCCAGCTCGCTGATCGCATGGCCGCAGATCGGGCAGGCGAAGCGCGCGGAGAAGATCGTCTCTTCGCCTTCTTCGTCGTCCATCGGCGCCACCAGGGCGATGCCGTCGGCCAGCTTGAGCGCGGTCTCGAACGATTCGGCCAGGCGCTGCTGCAAATCGGCGCGCACCTTGAAGCGGTCTACCACCACGTCGATGCTGTGCTTTTTCTGCTTGTCCAGCTTGGGCAGTTCGTCCAGCTCGTAGAGCTTGCCGTTGACCCGCGCCCGCACGAAGCCCTGGGCACGCAGTTCGTCGAACACCGCCAGGTGCTCGCCCTTGCGCTCGCGGATCACCGGCGCCAGCAGCATCAGCTTGCTGCCTTCCGGGCGCTCCAGCACCAGGTCGACCATCTGGCTGATCGTTTGCGCTTCCAGCGGAATGTCGTGGTCCGGGCAGCGCGGCGTGCCGACGCGGGCATACAGCAGGCGCAGGTAGTCGTAGATCTCGGTGATGGTGCCGACCGTCGAGCGCGGGTTGTGCGAGGTCGACTTCTGCTCGATGGAAATGGCCGGCGACAAGCCTTCGATGGTGTCGACGTCGGGCTTTTCCATCATCGACAGGAACTGCCGGGCATAGGCCGACAGCGACTCCACATAGCGTCGCTGGCCTTCGGCGTACAGCGTGTCGAACGCCAGCGACGACTTGCCGGACCCGGACAAGCCGGTGATCACGATCAACTTGTCGCGCGGCAGGGTCAGGTCGATGTTCTTAAGGTTGTGGGTACGTGCCCCACGAATCAGGATCTTGTCCACTGCGGCCTCGCTCGGCGGGCATAAACAAGGAAGTATACGGCGCGCTGCCAGTACGCGGCAAAGCGTCGCGTAGATGCCGTCAAGCTGTCGGACTGATAGAATCGCCGCCGGCCCACACGAGGTTAATCCATACACGACACCCACACCGAGCGCATGAGTGGCAGCGAAACCCGCGCCGCTGGCGGCCTGGCCCTGGTCTTTC
>NZ_DJTF01000063.1:0-34220 GCF_002438125.1 Pseudomonas sp. UBA6315 | reverse complement strand
ACAGGGGTTTCTTCAAGTGACTTGCTGGAACCCGCGGGCCTACACCACAGACCGTCACCACCAGGTGGATGATCGGCCGTTTGGCGGTGGTCCGGGCATGGTGATGAAAATCAAGCCTCTGGAAGACGCCCTGGTTAGCGCCAGGCAAGCGACCGGAGCATCGGCAAAGGTGATCTACCTTTCGCCGCAAGGCCGCAAGCTGACCCAGCAGGCGGTCAAAGGCCTGGCAGAGCAGGAATCGTTGATCCTGATCGCCGGTCGTTATGAAGGCATCGACGAGCGCTTTATCGAGGCTCATGTCGATGAGGAGTGGTCGATTGGCGACTATGTGCTTTCCGGTGGCGAGCTGCCGGCCATGGTACTGATCGATGCGGTTACGCGGCTGCTGCCCGGAGCTTTAGGGCATGTGGACTCGGCGGAAGAAGATTCCTTCACCGACGGTCTGCTCGATTGCCCGCACTACACCCGACCTGAGGTGTATGCGGATCAGCGCGTTCCCGACGTGTTGCTAAGTGGCAACCATGCACACATCCGGCGTTGGAGAATGAAGCAGTCCCTTGGTAGGACCTTCGAACGACGCGCCGATCTTCTGGAAAGTCGCTCGCTTTCTGGAGAAGAGAAGAAGCTGCTCGAGGAATACCTCCGCGAGCGGGACGATAGTTAAACGTATCGATGGTGGATCACGTATCCATCTTAGGAGCACAGCATGACCAACAAGATCATCCAGCAGCTCGAAGCCGAGCAGATGAGCAAGGAAATCCCGACCTTCGCACCAGGCGACACCGTTGTCGTCCAGGTTAAAGTGAAGGAAGGTGAGCGTTCCCGTCTGCAGGCGTTCGAAGGCGTCGTTATCGCCAAGCGTAACCGCGGTCTGAACAGCGCCTTCACCGTGCGCAAGATCTCCAGCGGCGTTGGCGTAGAGCGTACCTTCCAGACCTACAGCCCACAGATCGACAGCCTGGCCGTGAAACGTCGTGGTGACGTGCGTAAAGCCAAGCTGTACTACCTGCGCGACCTGTCCGGCAAAGCCGCTCGCATCAAGGAAAAACTGTCCTGAGTACAGTTTGCCTGGTGGCCTAGGCCACCTTGCGAGAAAAAAGCAGCCTTCGGGCTGCTTTTTTGCTTTTTGAACCCCATGCGATGTAACGGACATGACCGCCCGAGACCAGGAAATCCAGCGCCGCACCGAGCTGTCGGTGACGCGCGTGACCAAAGCCGTATTCCCCAATACCACCAACCACCACAACACCCTGTTCGGCGGCACCGCGCTGGCCTGGATGGACGAAGTGTCGTTCATCGCCGCCACGCGCTTCTGCCGCCTGCCGCTGGTGACCGTGTCCACCGACCGCATCGACTTCAAGCACCCGATCCCGGCGGGCTCGATCGTCGAGTTGGTCGGCACGGTGATCAAGGTCGGCAACACCAGCTTGCAGGTGCAGGTCGATGTGTTCGTCGAGAACATGTACCTGGACGGCCGCGAGCGGGCGATCCATGGCGTGTTCAGCTTCGTCGCCATCGACGAGGACAAGCGCCCGGTGCCGGTGCTGCCCGAGGCCTGATTTCACTCAGGCGCGGCAGGCTCGATCAACGCCACCAGGGTCCAGCCCGGTTGCGGCTGTAGCGGTTCGTCGGGGCTGGCGACATGTACCCAGCCGTGTTCATCGCGGGCGAACAGCAAGTGCGCCCGCTCGCCATGCAGGGCCCGATACGCCTCCCAGCCGAAGCCTTCGGTGAGCGTGGTGCTGTAGAGCTCCGCGCCCTGGTGCAGGCGGTTGGCCAGTTGCAGGTAGGTCATCGGGTTGGCGCCCAGCAGATGCCCGCGGTGCTCCTCGGCGGCCCGGTGCTTGTCGCTGCGTTGCTTCTCCAGGCCGCTGGCCAGCACGAACAGCCGCCCATGGCCGAAGTCGTGGCGAAAGCGGGCGCAGGCCAAGGCATTGATCTCGCCGGCAGGCGACAAACCCAGCAGGTGGCCCAGGCCGACCAGGTCCAGGTGCGCATCGGCGTGCTGCGAAGCCGGGTTGCCAAAATAGGTGGGCAGCCCCTCCATGCGCGCCGCGCGAATGTTCTCCCAGCTCGAATCGGTCAGCAGCACCCGACAGCCCAGTTGCTGCAGGGCCTTGGCGATGGCCCGCGCCGGCTCGTTGGCGCCGACGATGAGAAACCCGCTGGGCGCAGGCTCCGCGACCTTGAGCAGGCGCGCCAGGGGCCTGGCCGTGGCGCTCTGGATCACCACCGTGCCGATGATCACGGCGAAGGTCAGCGGCACCAGCAGCAAGGCGCCCTGGTGGCCGGCCTCATGCAGGCGGATGGCAAAGATCGCCGACACCGCCGCGGCGACGATGCCGCGCGGCGCGACCCAGGCGAGCAGGGCACGCTCGCGCCAGTTCAGCGCCGAGCCCAGCGTCGACAGCAGCACATTGAGCGGCCGCGCCAGCAGCTGGATCACCAGCAGCAGCGCCAGCACCGCCGGCCCCAGGCCGATCATGGCGTGCAGGTCGAGGCGCGCGGCCAGCAGGATGAACAGGCCGGAGATCAGCAGCACGCTGAGGTTTTCCTTGAAGTGCAGGATCTGCCGCACATCGACCCCGCGCATGTTGGCCAGCCACATGCCCATCACCGTGACCGCCAGCAGCCCGGACTCGTGGACGATCTGGTTGGCGGCGATGAATATGCCCAGCACCGCCGCCAGCGAGGCCAGGTTGTGCAGGTATTCGGGCAGCCACTGCTCGCGCATGATCTGCCCGAGCAGCCAGCCGCCCGCAGCGCCCAGGGCCGTGCCGCAGAAGATCACCCCGGCGAAGGTCACCAGGCTGTGGGCCAGCCCCTCGCCGGCGCCGCTGGCGATGATGAAGCTGTACACCACCACGGCCAGCAAGGCACCGATCGGGTCGATCATGATGCCTTCCCAGCGCAGGATGTTGGCGATCGCCGCCTTGGGCCGCACCACCCGCAGCATGGGCACGATCACCGTGGGGCCGGTGACCAGGGTCAAGGTGCCGAACAGGATTGCCAGGGGCCAGTCGAAGTCCAGCAGCCAGTGGGTGGCCAGGGCGATCACCAGCCAGGTCGACAGCGCGCCCACGGTGACCAGCCGATGCACCACGCTGCCGATTTCGCGCCATTGCGACAGGTGCAGGGTGAGGCTGCCCTCGAACAGGATCAGCGCCACCGCCAGCGACACCAGCGGCATCAGCAGCGGGCCGAACAGCGCTTGCGGGTCGAGCCAGCCAAGGATCGGGCCGGCGAGAATGCCGGCCAGCAGCAGAAACAGGATGGCGGGTAATTTCAGGCGCCAGGCCAGCCATTGGCAAGCCAGGGCGGCAGCGCCGATACCGCCGACGCTGAGAAGGATCTGCTGTTCGTTCATGCGGGCTCCCTATGCCGGCGTGGTTATGAAAGACTAAGCGCCATTTCGTCGTTTGCCACCGAGTTTTCATGCCCGCCCTCGACCACCCCCTGATCGACCAGTTCCTCGATGCCCTGTGGCTGGAAAAAGGCCTGTCGGACAACACCCGCGTTTCCTATCGCAGCGACCTGGCGCTGTTCAACGGCTGGTTGCAGGAACATGCCGTGAGCCTGCCCGATGCCGGCCGCGAGTTGATCCTCGATCACCTGGCCTGGCGCCTCGACCAGGGCTACAAGCCACGTTCCACGGCGCGCTTTCTCTCCGGGCTGCGTGGCTTCTTTCGTTATCTGCTGCGGGAAAAGCTGGTAGCCGTCGACCCGACCTTGCAGGTCGAGATGCCGCAACTGGGCAAGCCCTTGCCCAAGTCGTTGTCCGAAGCCGATGTCGAAGCCCTGTTGCAGGCCCCGGACCTCGGCGAGGCGATCGGCCAGCGCGACCGCGCCATGCTCGAAGTGCTGTACGCCTGCGGCCTGCGGGTGACCGAGCTGGTCAGCCTGACCCTCGACCAGGTTAACCTGCGCCAGGGCGTGCTGCGGGTGATGGGCAAGGGCAGCAAGGAGCGCCTGGTGCCGATGGGCGAGGAGGCGGTGCTGTGGCTGGAGCGCTACCTGCGCGATGGCCGCGCCGAGCTGCTCAACGGGCGCCCCAGCGATGTGCTGTTCCCCAGCCTGCGCGGCGAGCAGATGACCCGCCAGACCTTCTGGCACCGGATCAAGCACCATGCGCGGGTGGCCGGCATCGACAAGCCCTTGTCGCCGCATACCCTGCGCCACGCCTTCGCCACCCACTTGCTCAACCACGGCGCCGACCTGCGCGTGGTACAGATGCTGCTGGGCCACAGCGACCTGTCGACCACGCAGATCTACACCCACGTGGCCAAGGCCCGCCTGCAGCAGCTGCACGCCCAGCACCATCCGCGTGGATGAATGATTTTCATGTTCCGCCCACCGGTACCCGCAGACCCCTTCATTGGCGGTGTGATGTGGTAGTCTTGGGCGGTTTGCACCAAGGGCCGCACGGTCGCCGCGTTTTTCCCGCAGGTGACGCCCTCCGGCCCCTGTCCGCCTTCAGGAGTTCCCCATGCGCGTGACCCAGATCTTCGCCGCCGCCGCGTTGGCGCTGGCCAGTACTTTCGCCGTTGCCGCGGCGACCGATAGCAATGCCACGGCCGAACAGGCCATCCGCAAATCGCTGCAGAACCTCGAGCTGGAAGTGCCCGTGGAAAGCGTGGCCAGCAGCCCGCTGAACGGCCTCTACGAAGTCAAGCTGCAGGGCGGCCGCGTGCTGTACGCCAGCGCCGACGGCCAGTTCGTCATGCAGGGCTACCTGTTCCAGATCCAGGACGGCAAGCCGGTCAACCTGACCGAAAAGACCGAACGCCAGGGCGTCGCCAAGCTCATCAACGGCATTCCAGCCGCCGAGATGGTGGTTTATCCTGCCAAGGGCGAAACCAAGTCGCACATCACCGTCTTCACCGACACCACCTGCCCGTACTGCCACAAGCTGCACGCCGAAGTGCCCGAACTCAACCGCCGCGGTATCGAAGTGCGCTACGTCGCCTTCCCGCGCCAGGGCCTGGGTTCGCCGGGCGATGAGCAGCTGCAGGCGGTATGGTGCTCCAGCGACCGCCGCGCGGCGCTGGACAAGATGGTCGACGGCAAGGAAATCAAGGCTGCCAAGTGCGCCAACCCGGTGGGCAAGCAGTTCCAGCTCGGCCAGTCGATCGGGGTCAACGGTACCCCGGCCATCGTGCTGGAAAGCGGCCAGGTGATCCCGGGCTACCAGCCGGCGCCACAGGTGGCCAAGCTGGCCCTGGCGGGCCAGCAGCAGGCCGCCAAGTAATCATTCAGTACGCCGTCGTCATGGGGTGACGGCATGTTTCACGGTCGGCGCAGGTGCCGGCCGTTCAATGGGGAGTTCACAGTGAAACCGGTCAAAGTAGGCATCTGTGGGTTGGGGACCGTCGGTGGCGGTACCTTCAATGTACTTCAGCGCAACGCCGAGGAGATTGCCCGCCGTGCCGGGCGCGGTATTGAAGTGGCACAGATCGCCATGCGCTCGCCCAACCCGAACTGCCAGATTACCGGTACCCCCATTACCGCTGATGTGTTCGACGTTGCGAGCAACCCGGAGATCGACATCGTCATCGAGCTGATCGGTGGCTACACCGTGGCCCGCGACCTGGTGCTCAAGGCCATCGAAAACGGCAAGCACGTGGTCACCGCCAACAAGGCGCTGATCGCCGTGCACGGCAACGAAATCTTCGCCAAGGCCCGCGAGAAGGGCGTCATCGTTGCCTTCGAAGCCGCAGTGGCCGGTGGCATCCCGGTGATCAAGGCGATCCGCGAAGGCTTGTCGGCCAACCGCATCAACTGGCTGGCCGGCATCATCAACGGCACCGGCAACTTCATCCTCACCGAAATGCGCGAGAAAGGCCGTGCCTTCCCCGACGTGCTGGCCGAAGCCCAGGCGCTGGGTTATGCCGAAGCCGACCCGACCTTCGACGTCGAGGGCATCGATGCCGCGCACAAGCTGACCATCCTGGCCTCCATCGCCTTTGGTATTCCGCTGCAGTTCGAAAAGGCCTACACCGAGGGCATCACCCAGCTGACCACCGCTGACGTGAACTACGCCGAAGCCCTGGGCTACCGCATCAAGCACCTGGGCGTGGCCCGCAGCACCGCCGCTGGCATCGAGCTGCGCGTGCACCCGACGCTGATCCCGGCCGACCGCCTGATCGCCAACGTCAATGGCGTGATGAACGCCGTGATGGTCAACGGTGACGCTGCCGGTTCCACCCTGTACTACGGCGCCGGTGCCGGCATGGAGCCGACCGCTTCGTCGGTGGTTGCCGACCTGGTGGATGTGGTCCGTGCCATGACCTCCGACCCGGAAAACCGCGTACCGCACCTGGCCTTCCAGCCCGATTCGCTGTCGGACCACCCGATCCTGCCGATCGAAGCCTGCGAAAGCGCCTACTACCTGCGCATCCAGGCCAAGGACCACCCGGGCGTACTGGCCCAGGTGGCGAGCATCCTCTCCGAGCGTGGCATCAACATCGAGTCGATCATGCAGAAGGAAGCCGAGGAACAGGACGGCCTGGTGCCGATGATCCTGCTCACCCACGGTGTGGTCGAGCAGCGCATCAACGACGCCATCGTCGCCCTGGAAGCCCTGCAGGACGTGGTCGGCAAGGTTGTGCGCATCCGCGTCGAACAGCTCAACTAAATTCCCCCATGGGCCGCGACGGCGGCCCGTGCCCAGTATCGAAGGTTAGTAGCCATGCGTTATATCAGCACCCGCGGCCAGGCACCGGCCCTGAATTTCGAAGACGTCCTGCTGGCCGGCCTTGCCAGCGATGGCGGCCTGTACGTACCCGAGAACCTGCCGCGCTTCACCCAGGAAGAGATCGCCTCCTGGGCTGGCCTGCCGTACCACGAGCTGGCCTTCCGGGTGATGCGCCCGTTCGTCACCGGCAGCATCGCCGATGCCGACTTCAAGAAGATCCTCGAGGAAACCTACGGCGCCTTCGCCCACGCTGCGGTCGCGCCGCTGCGTCAGCTGAACGGCAACGAGTGGGTCATGGAGCTGTTCCACGGCCCGACCCTGGCGTTCAAGGATTTCGCCCTGCAACTGCTCGGCCGCCTGCTCGACCACGTGCTGGCCAAGCGCGGCGAGCGCGTGGTGATCATCGGCGCCACCAGCGGTGACACCGGTTCGGCCGCCATCGAAGGCTGCCGCCGTTGCGACAACGTCGACATCTTCATCCTGCACCCGCACCAGCGTGTGTCGGAAGTTCAGCGCCGGCAGATGACCACCATCTTCGGCGAGAACATCCACAACATCGCCATCGAAGGCAACTTCGACGACTGCCAGGAGATGGTCAAGGCCAGCTTCGCCGATCAGTCCTTCCTCAAGGGCACGCGCCTGGTGGCGGTCAACTCGATCAACTGGGCGCGGATCATGGCCCAGATCGTCTACTACTTCCATGCGGCCCTGCAGCTGGGCGGCCCGGCCCGTTCGGTGGCGTTCTCGGTGCCGACCGGCAACTTCGGCGACATCTTCGCCGGCTACCTGGCGCGCAACATGGGCCTGCCGATCAGCCAGCTGGTGGTGGCCACCAACCGCAACGACATCCTGCACCGCTTCATGAGCGGCAACCAGTACGTCAAGGAAACCCTGCACGCGACCCTGTCGCCGTCGATGGACATCATGGTCTCGTCCAACTTCGAGCGCCTGCTGTTCGACCTGCACGGTCGCAATGGCGCCGCGATTGCCGAGCTGATGGCCAACTTCAAGCAGGGCGGCGGCTTCAGCGTCGACCAGGACCGCTGGACCGAAGCGCGCAAGCTGTTCGATTCGCTGGCCGTGAGCGACGAGCAGACCTGCGAGACCATCGCCGAGGTGTTCGCCAGCACCGGCGAGGTGCTCGACCCGCACACCGCGATCGGCGTCAAGGCCGCCCGCGAATGCCGCCGCAGCCTGGACACGCCGATGGTGGTGCTGGGCACTGCGCACCCGGTCAAGTTCCCGGATGCGGTGGAGAAGGCCGGCGTTGGCAAGGCGCTGGAGCTGCCTGCTCACCTGAGCGACCTGTTCGCCCGCGAAGAGCGCTGCACGGTACTGGCCAACGACCTGAAGGCGGTGCAGGCCTTTGTCAGCCAGCACGGCAACCGCGGCAAGCCGCTGTAAGCGTGTGAAGTTCAGGGCCGCAACGCGGCCCTGAACCCTTCTTTTCCGCTGTTACTTTCAGAATTGTCCTATACAAGTCGCTTGGCGACTTACCTAGAGTGACCGGTCCTTCAAACAGGAGCGGCTCATGCACCAGCCCTACGTGTTGATTCATCAGGCACGTCCTTCCCACCAGATTCTTCTGCACCAGGCCTGCAATGTGCTGGGCCTCTTCGACGTGCGCGTCACCGAAAGCCTGAACGATCTCAAGACCTGCCTGGTGCGCGATCGCGGGGCCGACCTGCTGATCCTCGACCACGGCATGCGCGATGGCCTGGCCGTGCTCGAACAGTTCAGGCGCGAGCGCCCGCCACGGGCGCTGCTGTTCGTCGGCCAGCTGGGTGATGGCCTGCCAGATCTCGCCCACGAGGCCCGGCGCCAAGGCCTGTGGGTACTCGACGAGCTGCCCTGGCCATTGCCCATGCCGCGCTGGCACAAGGCCCTGCGGCGTATTCAAACGGTCACATCGCCGACGCATGCTCACTGAACCAGCCGCAGCCGGGCGAACTTTCCGCTGCGCTTGTTGGTCAGTTGCTGTATGTCCCACTACCTGCGCGAGTGATCCGGATGGAAAGAATCTGCAGACTGCTCAACGACACCCTGGCCCCGTACCAGGCCCACCTTGACGCCGCGGATGCCAGCGGCAACCGCCAATTGACCATTATCGACAGCCTCGGTGGCACGGCGCTGCGGCGCACCGTCAGCCTGCGCCAATTGCAGGAGCAGAGCCTGCTGATCGACCTGGTGGATGGCTTGCACCGAGACCTGCAGATTGTCGAGGGGCGCTTGCAGCCCTGTGTGATTGCGGCCTTGCAACAGCGTCAGCAACCCCAGGGAACCTTTGCCTGATTGGCGTATCAGACGCAGTAGGGCAGCTAGCCTGCACACAGCTCCGGTGCAGGTGGGTTGTCACGGGAAGCCCGCATGGGCTTTCGATTGGCCCCGGGCGTCTTCCCCAGCGCTCCGGGGTTTCTTTTTAATGGGCCTCGAAAAACTGCTTGCTGTGCGCCAGGTAGTCGGCGCGCAGTTCAGGGTCGAGCCAGCGGGCATACAGCGCCGGCAGGGTATCGCGGCGTAACGCCGGCAGCAGCTGGTCGATATGCTCGATGGCCGCACGCCCCAGCGGCGAATCCGAACAGCCCACGTGCAGGAACTGGTAGCGGTTGACCCCCTGGATCGGGTGGAAGTGATACGCGTCCAGGTCGCCACCTTGCTGCTGGATCAGGTAGCGCATCTCCGGCCAATAGCCGAGCACCAGTTGCAGGCGGCCGAGCTGCTGCATCTGCAGCAGGCTGGCGGTGGCGTCATTGCCGTAATGGCGGCTGAATGCGGTGTCGGGCAACTGGCGCAGGATGTCGTCGATCTGCGTGCTGTAGCTGCGCTCGGCGACGATGCCCAGCTTCAGCTGCGTGCTGTCGATCAAGCCTTTCAGGTCGACCTGCTGGCCATCGAGATAGGGCGCCAACAGCGCTTCGCCTTCCGTGCGGACCATCACGCCACTGCTCATCACCGCAAGCGTTGGCATGGAGAATTTCACGTACTTGGCGCGCTCCGGCGTCCACAGCAAGGTCGGGTCACAGGTGAAGCTGCTGGCGTCTTGCAGCATCTGGATGCCGCGAGCGCGGTTGACCCGAACGATGGCGTGGTCGTACTCGGGCATCTGTTCGATCAGCAGCGGCAGCATCTGGTCGACCACCCCCTGGCCCTTTTCCGACCCCTCGAAAATGGTGAACGGCGGCAGGTCGCGGACCAGCCACAGCAAACGTTCCTTGGCCTGCAAGGGGGCAGCGGCCAGGGCGAGCAGCATGCAGCAGAGCAGGGCGCACAGGCGCATGGGCAATCTCAGACCGTGCCGGCGGTACGCAGCCGGGTGATGGCTGCGGTGTCGTATCCCAGCTTGGCCAGCAGCGCGTCGGTGTGCTCGCCCAGGGCCGGGCCGACCCACTCGGTGGAGCCTGGCGTTTCCGAAAGCTTGGGCACGATGCCGGGCATCTTGAAGGGCTTGCCGTCCGGCAGGCGGGCCTGCAGGAACATCTCCCGCGCCAGGTATTGCGGGTCGTTGAACATGTCCTCGGCCGAATAGATGCGGCTTGCGGGCACTTCGGCGTCGTTGAGTGCGCGCATCACCTGCTCCAGCGGCAGGCCGTTGGCCCAGCGGTCGATCACCCCGTACAGCTCGTCACGCCGCGCGTCGCGGCCATCGTTGCTGGCCAGCGCGGGGTCATCGGCCAGGTCGTGGCGGCCGATGGCCTGCATGAAGCGCTTGAAGATCGCATCGCCGTTGGCGCCGATCTGCACATGCTTGCCGTCGGCCGTGGTGTGGATGGAGGAGGGGGTGATGCCCGGCATGATGTTGCCGGTACGCTCGCGAATGAAACCGAACACATCGAATTCCGGCACCATGCTTTCCATCATCGCGAAGATCGCCTCGTACAGGGCCACGTCCACCACCTGGCCCTGGCCGCCGTTGACTTCGCGGTGACGCAGTGCCATCAGCGCGCCAATCACGCCCCACAATGCGGCGATCGAATCGCCAATGGAAATGCCGGTGCGCACCGGCGGGCGGTCGTCGAAACCGGTGATGTAGCGCAGGCCGCCCATCGATTCGCCCACCGCACCGAAGCCCGGCTGGTCCTTCATCGGCCCGGTCTGGCCGAAACCCGACAAACGCACCATCACCAGGCGTGGGTTCAACGCATGCAGCACATCCCAGCCCAGGCCGAGCTTTTCCAGCACGCCAGGGCGGAAGTTCTCGATCAGGATGTCGGCGTCGGCCAGCAGGCGCTTGAGGATATCGCGCCCGTCCGGGTGCTTGAGGTTGAGCGTCAGCGATTGCTTGTTGCGTGCCTGGACGAACCACCACAGAGACGTGCCCTCGTACAGCTTGCGCCATTTGCGCAGCGGGTCGCCGCCGTCCGGGGACTCGACCTTGACCACCTCGGCGCCGAATTCGGCGCAGATGCGCGAGGCGAAGGGGCCGGCGATCAGGGTGCCGAGTTCGATGACTTTCAGGCCGGCGAGGGGTTTGCTGGGCGTAGACATGTGGCATCCGTGGCAACTGGGCAGAGCCGTGGTTTTATCATAGGTCCACGACGGCAGATACTGCTGCGGCGCAAGGCGGGGCCGGATCGGGTAGACTAGGTGCCTTTTCTCTCTGCACGAAGCCCCCTCGACCATGGCCCAGCCGTCCACCACCTACAAATTCGAACTGAACCTGACCGATCTCGATCGCGGCGTGTACGAAAACGTCCGGCAGACCATTGCCCGTCACCCTTCGGAAACCGAAGAGCGCATGGCCGTGCGGCTGCTGGCCTACGCCCTGTGGTACAACGAGAACCTGTCGTTCGGCCGTGGTCTGTCGGATGTGGATGAAGCAGCGCTGTGGGAAAAGAGCCTGGACGACCGCATTCTGCACTGGATCGAAGTCGGCCAGCCCGACGCCGATCGCCTGACCTGGTGCTCGCGCCGCACCGAGCGCACCAGCCTTCTGGCCTATGGCAGCCTGCGCGTCTGGCAGAACAAGGTGGTGGACGCTGTCAAAGGCCTGAAGAACCTGAGCATTGCCGCGGTGCCGCAGGAGGTCCTGGAAACCCTGGCCACCGACATGCCGCGCACCATCAAATGGGACGTGATGATCAGCGAAGGCACGGTATTCGTTACTGATGACCGCGGCCAGCACGAAGTGCAGCTCGAGTGGCTGCTCGGCGAGCGTGGCTGAGCCGACCCCTCATGCGTATCGAACCTCGCCCATTGCCGACGACCCTGCCATTTCTGGGTAACCTGCCGCCTTTACTGACCCGCCTCTACGCCGCACGCGGCGTGCAGTGCGAAGCCGAACTGGACAAAAGCCTGGCGCGCCTGTTGCCGTACCAGCAGCTCAAAGGCATCGAGGCTGCCGTGGACCTGCTGGTCGAAGCCCTCGAGCAGCGCCAGCGCATCCTCATCGTCGGCGACTTCGATGCCGATGGCGCCACGGCCAGTACCGTTGGCGTGCTGGGCCTGCGCCTGCTGGGCGCGGCCCATGTCGACTACCTGGTGCCCAACCGCTTCGAGTACGGCTACGGCCTGACCCCGGAAATCGTCGAGGTGGCGTTGCAGCGCCAGCCGCAACTGCTGATTACCGTGGACAACGGCATCTCCAGCGTCGAGGGCGTCGCGGCGGCCAAGGCGGCCGGGCTCAAGGTGCTGGTCACCGACCACCACCTGCCGGGCGAGCAACTGCCCGCGGCCGATGCCATCGTCAACCCGAACCAGCCGGGCTGCACCTTCCCCAGCAAATCGCTGGCGGGCGTGGGCGTGATCTTCTACGTGCTCATGGCCCTGCGCGCGCGCTTGCGCAGCCTGGGGCGCTACGAGGCGCAGCCCCAGCCCAACATCGGCGAGCTGCTGGACCTGGTTGCCCTGGGCAGCGTGGCCGACGTGGTGCCGCTGGATGCCAACAACCGCATCCTGGTGCACCAGGGCCTCGAACGCATACGTGCCGGCCGTGCGCGGCCGGGCCTGAAGGCGATTCTCGAGGTGGCGCGCCGCGATCATCGGCGCATCACCTCCACCGACCTCGGCTTCATCCTCGGCCCACGGCTGAACGCCGCCGGGCGCCTGGACGACATGAGCCTGGGCATCGAATGCCTGCTGTGCGAGGACGCAGCGCTGGCCCAGGACATGGCCCAGCAGCTGGATGACCTGAACCAGGACCGCAAGTCGATCGAGCAGGGCATGCAGCGCGAGGCCCTGGCCCAGCTCAAGGACCTGCCGGTCGAGTCCATGCCTTATGGCCTATGCCTGTTCGATGCCGACTGGCACCAGGGCGTGATCGGCATTCTTGCCTCGCGCCTGAAGGAGCGTTACCACCGCCCGACCATCGCCTTCGCCGATGCTGGCGATGGCATGCTCAAGGGCTCGGCCCGTTCGGTGCCGGGGTTCCACATTCGTGATGCGCTGGATGCCGTGGCAGCGCGCCATCCGCAGTTGATCAGCAAGTTCGGCGGCCATGCCATGGCTGCCGGCTTGTCCTTGCCCGAAGGCAACTTCCCCGCGTTCGCCGAGGCGTTCGACGAAGAAGTGCGCCGCCAGCTGCGCGAAGAAGACCTGACCGGACGCCTGCTGTCGGACGGCAGCCTGGCCGTGGAGGAATTCCACCTCGACCTGGCCAAGGCCCTGCGCCACGCCGGCCCCTGGGGCCAGCACTTCCCCGAGCCGCTGTTCCATGGCGTGTTCCAGCTGGTGGAGCAACGCGTGGTCGGCGAACGGCACCTGAAGGTGGTGCTCAAGAGCGAATGCGGGTCGGTGCGCCTGGATGGCATCGCCTTTGGCATCGACCGCGAGGTATGGCCGAACCCGACCGTGCGTTGGGTGGAGTTGGCGTACAAGCTGGATGTGAACGAGTTTCGGGGCAATGAAAGCGTGCAGTTGATGATTGCCCACATGGAGCCGCGCTGATTTTTGCGGGCTTGTGGAAATAGAGCGCCGCTTGAGCGGCGCTCAGTCTGATAGACGCTGCAAGCCTACTGACGAACTCTTGGTCGCTCTGCGGTTCACTGCAGCCCAAACACCCATCCGCCGTTGGCCACTGGCGTAGCGAAGCGGGAAATGTGGCTATGTTTCTATCGTGCGCTGTAGCTTCTTATTGCGCAGGCTCTGCCAGTGAATCACTGCAGCCCCTGAAAATGAGAGTAGGCTGAGCGTACAGACGAACATCATTCCTGTTGCAGCTTTCCGATCACTCGTTTCGTTGACACGTTGTCTGAGCGAGGGGTCGGATAATATTTCATCCTCCGTCGATAATGTCCTTACGATAGGGCCTGAAAGGGTATCTTCGACTTCTACGAATAGAGGTGTTGCTTTACTGATATTGGCGTTGTCGTAGCGGGATCTGTCCACGTATATCCATGCTTTAAGCTTTTGGCCGTTGGGCGCATTGTAGCGAACACCTATCCCGTATATGGATTTGTCGTACTCCCAAATTTCGGGTTTTGAACTCAATAACGCAGGCATGCGAACCCATGGAGCGGTAACTGGGTTAATTTTCTCTCCAAAGCCATAGAGAAAAATGGGTAGTAAACAGAGCAATGCGCATCCGTTCAAAACCAGGCACTTCACACGGTCCTGCGCAGGTAGGCTGCGCATCAGTTTGATCCAAGCTCCCCACGTTAGCATCGGCGCCTCTTTCCTAAAAGTGATGAGGGGTCAGTGATATTTATCTTGGTCTGCTGCAGCGCAACACGCATATTTATCTTGGCCTGCGCCAAAGCCAACGGTAACTGACGGCATCGGCCCCACGGGCGTCTGCCCATTTAAACTTTCAATCCCTATAGTCAGAGTTGCATCTCCTGGGTGCTCGGGAGCAGATGTTGTATCGGTTAGGTTAGTTCCGCCAATGGGAATAGGTGGAATACCTGGGTTGGATTTAAGCTCCTCAAGCATACGGGTATCTAGCTTGATGTCGTGAGTAGTTGGGTTCCATGTGATTACCGTAATCAATCCGCCAAAATGAGAGGCTATCGAAGCTGGGTCTGTTACTGTTAGGTTTGGCGCTATGAGCGGGGTAGAAGGTTCCTGTGCAATGTCATGAGTTTTCAATAAATTTATTATGGAGTCTGTGGCGGTTGTATGGATTTTCTCGGCGAGGTCTGAATTGTATGCCCCTATTAAACTTGCCCCCAGTGATACCGCGGTGAAAAAGCCGGCGGTCACAGGTCCTCCTAGTAGTATTGCAAAACCCGCGACGACGCCGGCAACGTTACCCACAAGACTGACAACGTCACCATGGTTTAGCTTTTGATCACTTCGGTATTCGGCAACAATTTTTAAGAAAGTAACCGTCGCTGCGAGGGAGTTGGTGGCAATGTTGATGAACGGTACGGCCCCGGCCGTCATCTGGTTTACAGAAAGTACAGAGGCGATTGCGGTACTGGTTTGAGCGCTTTGTACAACTAGTGCAAATCCCTCTTTGTCGGTATTAAACTGGTCATGTACGGCTGATGCTGCCCCAGCCTGGAATCCAGGTTTACCCACGCGGTCTACCATGGCGACAAATATTTCGACACGATTAGACATGTGGCTTGCTCCTGATTGTTTTAAATGCAAGTGTCACTCGTAAACGATCACATTCAATTCCTGGCGATTTTGCCCTGTGTGGGATTTCGCCGTTGAACACAACAATGCGTTTAGGCTTGGGAAGCACCGCAGCGATAATGTCGTTCTTCACGTCATTGCAAAACATAAGTTCGCCTCCCCAGGTCGTAGCCCAAAAGTCGTTACAGAAAATCACTGCGGTTTGGCCGGGTTCGCTGGGTAGATTGTCTCGATGTATCGGGCTGTCCTGCCCTGTCGTCTGTCCGTTTGCGTAGACGCCAATTAGTTTCGAGTTTGTAATGTGCGTTACTTTCAAGCGTTGCCAAATTTTAAGCAGAAATCCCCAGCGTTTATCGTTTGCCAACTCCGCTTCGCAGCATTCGAACGATTCGCGGCGGCTTCCTGCAATGAAGAAATGCCAGCAGGGACGTGAGAAGGGTGTCGAGTTCACCGGCCAGTCATATCTCCATAAAGCATCAGAAAATGCCTTGGTGAGCAGAAGTTGTTCGTGGTCGGTAATGGCGTTATCGAGCGTGCTTATATCTTGTGTGGAGAAAATTTTGCTCATTGTCATGATCGTCGAGTCGATGGATGTTTTCCTTGATTTACGCGGATTTTTCGCAAATCGAGGGCGACAACGACGATAGTTTTTTTGTTTTTTAGCGGCGATAGGACGGAGGTGTTACTTATTGAAAAGAGCTTCCTGCGGAGTCGTAGGATTATTGGAATTACTTTGTAGGCTCTTTCTAGATAGCCAAGCCTGCTGGCGTCAGATCGCGGTGAAGGGTGGTATCACCCAGGGCGTCGGAGCAGTCAGCAATCCCAGGGAACCTTCCCCCCCACCAATCTGGTCTAGTCTGATTAATGACCGATACCGGACCAGCGTCGTGCATGAGTGTCCGGGCCGGATCACCATTGGAGTCCTTGGGAGGTGCCCTCATGAGCCTGCTGCTCGAGCCTTACACCCTGCGTCAGCTAACGCTGCCCAACCGCATCGCGGTTTCGCCAATGTGCCAGTATTCCGCCGTCGATGGCCTGGCCAACGACTGGCATCTCGTTCACCTGGGCAGCCGCGCCGTGGGTGGCGCCGGGCTGGTCATCACCGAAGCGGTGGCGGTCACTGCCGATGGGCGGATCACCGCCGAAGACCTTGGCCTGTGGGACGACGCGCAAATCGCGCCACTGCAGCGCATCACCCGTTTCATCACTGCCCAGGGCGCCGTGCCGGGCATTCAACTGGCCCACGCCGGGCGCAAGGCCAGCACCCATCGCCCATGGCTGGGCAAGCAGGGCAGCGTGAAGATCGAAGACGGCGGCTGGCAGCCAGTGGGCCCGTCGAAGATTGCTTTCGACCCACAGCACACCCCACCGCGCGAGCTGACCCAGGATGAAATCCAGGGCGTGATCGCGGCCTTCGTCGCCGCGACCGAACGGGCGCTGGAGGCCGGTTTCAAGGTGGTCGAGATCCATGCCGCCCACGGCTACCTGCTGCACCAGTTCCTCTCGCCCCTGAGCAACCAGCGCCGCGACGAATATGGCAGCAGCTTCGAAAACCGCATCCGCCTGACCCTTCAGGTTACCGAAGCGGTGCGCAAGGCCTGGCCCCAGGAGTTGCCGCTGTTCGTCCGGGTGTCGGCGACCGATTGGGTGGAAGATGGCTGGAACCCGGATGAGACCGTCGAGCTGGCCCGGCGCCTGCGCGTGCTCGGTGTCGACCTGATCGATGTGTCCTCGGGCGGTACCTCGGTCAACGCCGAAATCCCCACCGGCCCCGGCTACCAGACCCGCTTCGCCGAGCGCGTGCGCAAGGAGTCGGAAATTGCCACCGGCACGGTAGGCATGATCACCGAACCGGCCCAGGCCGAGCACATCCTGCGCACCGGTCAGGCCGACGTCATCTTCCTGGCCCGTGAGCTACTGCGCGACCCGTACTGGCCCCTGCATGCCGATGATGACTTGGGCGGCAACAAGGCGACCTGGCCTGCGCAATATCAGCGCGCTACAAGCCGGGCTAACCCGATTCACGAGTCCGATTTGCGCGATTGAACGCAAGGCTCAGTTGTAGGCAGCCTGGCTGAGGATGTCGCTCACCCATTGATTGATGCTCTTGTGCGCCAGCTCGGCCTTGGTTGCCACGCTGGCGTGCAGAGCAGGTTCCAGGCGCAGGCTCAATTTCCCGGAGTAAGCCTTTTGCGGCTGTTTGCCTAGCCGCTCGCAGGTTTCGATGTAGTCGTCCACCGCCTCCTGAAACGCTTGGCGTAGTTCGCTTATCGACTCTGCATGAAAGCCGATGACGTCACGTATCCCGGCCACGTGGCCGATCAGCAGCTGGTCTTCATCGCTGTATTCGATTCGTGCGGCATAGCCGCGGTAAGTCATTACATTCATGGTGTCACTCCTGCCTGCTCAAGGAACTGGCGGGCGCCGTGCAATTGATAAGGCTTGGCATGCTTGTCTGGATGTGGCCGGTGAAACGTGGCGATCACGCCATTGAGTTCAAAGCGCACGCGCGACCCCCTCCCTTCAATGACCTTGGCTCCGATCGAAATCAGCAGCGATTCCACGCGCACCCATTCCAGGGCCTTGGGCACCGGTTTTTTGAAGATGGCCAGAAGGGTCGATCTTTGATGACTGTTCATGGTATCAGAATATGATACCGGGTCATCAGTTGGCTGTAGGACGCTCGGCTGAGCTTTGAATGAAAGGTCGCAAAATCAAGAAGCCGAATTGCCCACAGGTACCAAGCAGCATCAAGGCTTGCAGAGTACCTGTGGGAGCCGGCTTGCCGGCGATAGCGTCAGTGATGCCTCGCCAGGTTCAATGCTTGATCATCACATGCCGCACACAGGTGTAATCCTCCAGCCCATACATCGACATGTCCTTGCCATACCCCGAATGCTTCTGCCCGCCGTGGGGCATCTCGCTGACCAGCATGAAGTGGGTGTTGACCCAGGTGCAGCCATACTGCAACCGCGCCGCCAGGCGATGGGCGCGGCC
Organism: Pseudomonas sp. UBA6315; assembly: GCF_002438125.1. Taxonomy (NCBI): domain Bacteria; kingdom Pseudomonadati; phylum Pseudomonadota; class Gammaproteobacteria; order Pseudomonadales; family Pseudomonadaceae; genus Pseudomonas; species Pseudomonas sp. UBA6315. Next base: position 16,012 of record NZ_DJTF01000063.1, on the reverse strand, counting down.
GGTGTCGCGGGTCCACACCGATGAGGCCAGGCCGTATTCGGAGTCGTTGGCCCACTCCAGCGCCTGGGCTTCATCGGTGAAGCGGGTCACCGACACCACCGGGCCGAACACTTCGTTGCGCACGATCTCATCGTCCTGCAAGGCATCGGCCAGTACCGTGGGTGCGAAGAAAAAACCATCCCCAGGCAGTGCCTTGCCGCCGGTGACCAGGCGAATGTGCGGCTGGGCGATGGCGCGGTTCACCAGGCCCGCCACCTTGTCACGGTGCTGGGCGCTGATCAGCGGCCCCAGCTCGGTGTCCTCGGCGTCCTGCACGCCGGCCTTGAGGCTCGCAACCGCCAGGCCCAGGCGCTCGACAAAACGCTCGTAGATGCCGCTTTGCACATACAGGCGGCAGGCCGCCGTGCAGTCCTGGCCTGCGTTGTAGAAGCCGAAGGTGCGAATACCCTCGATGGCGGCATCGATGTCGGCATCGTCGAACACCAGCACCGGCGCCTTGCCGCCCAGCTCCATGTGCATGCGCTTCACGCTCTCGGCCGTGGCGCCGATGATGTGCGCGCCGGTGGGGATCGAGCCGGTCAGCGACACCATGCGCACCTTGGGGTGGGTGACCAGCGGGTTGCCGACCGTTTGCCCACGGCCGAAAAGAATATTGAGCACGCCGGCAGGCAGCAGGTCCTTGGCCAGCTCGCCCACGCGCAGGGCGGTCAGCGGGGTCAGCTCGGACGGCTTGATGACCACGGTATTGCCGGCGGCCAGGGCCGGGGCGATCTTCCACGCCAGCATCATCAGCGGGTAGTTCCACGGCGCGATCGAGGCCACCACGCCCAGTGGGTCGCGGCGGATCATCGAGGTGTGCCCCGGCAGGTACTCGCCGGCCGCCGAGCCGCCCAGGCAGCGGGCGGCGCCGGCAAAGTAGCGGAACACATCGACGATGGCCGGTATCTCGTCGTTCAGCGCGGCGGCGAAGGGCTTGCCGCAGTTCTGCGACTCCAGCCTGGCCAGCTCGTCGCCATGCGCCTCGATGGCGTCGGCCAGCGCCAGCAGGGCCAGCGAGCGTTCCTTGGGGCTGGTCTGCGACCAGCTGTCGAAGGCCAGGTCGGCGGCGCGCACGGCGGTATCGACCTGGGCTTCGCTGGCCTCGTTGATCTGCACCAGGGCGCTGCCCTCGGCCGGGTTGAGCACGGTCCAGGCCGGGCCTTCGCCAGCGACCAGGCGGCCATTGATCAGCATATCGGTTTGCATGGGGGCTCCTTTGAGGTCATTTGCCGCTGCCCGCGACGCCTTCACCGCCGCGGGTCAGGTAGTAGGCGCCGAGGATCGGCAGCATGGTCACCAGCATCACCAGCATGGCGACCACGTTGGTCACCGGCACGTCGCGCGGGCGGCTGAGCTGGTTGAGCAACCAGATCGGCAGCGTGCGCTCGTGGCCGGCGGTGAACGTGGTGACGATGATTTCGTCGAACGACAGGGCAAAGGCCAGCATGCCGCCGGCCAGCAGCGCCGAACCGAGGTTGGGCAGGATGATGTAGCGAAAGGTCTGCCAGCCATCGGCGCCCAGGTCCATCGAGGCTTCGATCAGGCTTTGCGAGGTGCGCCGCAGCCGCGCGATCACGTTGTTGTAGACGATCACCACGCAGAAGGTGGCGTGGCCGACGACGATGGTGAAAATCCCAGGCTCGATGCCCAGGCTCTTGAACGCCGACAGCAAGGCGATGCCGGTGATGATGCCGGGCAGGGCGATCGGCAGGATCAGCATCAGCGAAATGCCCTCCTTGCCGAAGAAGCTGCGCCGGTACAGCGCCGCCGACGCCAGGGTGCCGAGCACCAGGGCGATCAGCGTGGCCAGGCAGGCCACCTGCAGCGACAGCTTGATGGCCTCGAGCACGTCCGCGCGGGCGAAGGCCACGGCGAACCATTTCAGGGTAAAGCCCTGGGGCGGGAAGCTGAAGGCGGCGTCTTCGGTGTTGAAGGCGTACAGCACGATGATCAGGATCGGGAAGTGCAAGAACAGCAAGCCGCCCCACGCCGCCAGGCGCAGGCCGATGGTGGCTTTTTCAGAGTGCATCGAAGGCTCCCAGGCGCTTGACGATGGACAGGTACAGCGCAATCAGCACGATCGGCACCAGGGTGAACGCAGCGGCCATCGGCATGTTGCCGATCGCCCCTTGCTGGGCGTAGACCATGCTGCCGATGAAGTAGCCGGGCGGGCCGATCAGCTGCGGCACGATGAAGTCGCCCAGGGTCAGCGAGAAGGTGAAGATCGAGCCGGCGGCAATGCCTGGGATCGACAGCGGCAGGATCACCTGCCAGAACGTCTGCGCAGGCCTTGCGCCGAGGTCTGCCGAGGCTTGCAGCAGCGACGGCGGCAGGCGCTCGAGCGAGGCCTGGATCGGCAGGATCATGAACGGCAGCCAGATGTACACGAACACCATGAAGCGCCCCAGGTGCGAGGTCGACAGCGTGCTGCCGCCCACCCCGGGCACGGCCAGCACGGCTTGCAGCAGCGCATCCAGGTGCAGTTGCTGGACGAACCACTGGGCCACGCCGCCCTTGGCCAGCAGCAGGGTCCAGGCATAGGTCTTGACGATGTAGCTGGCCCACATCGGCAGCATCACCGCGATGTAGAAAAACGCCTTGGTCTTGCCGCTGGTGTAGCGCGCCATGTAGTAGGCGATGGGGAAGGCCAGCACCGCGCTGGCCAGCGACACTGCCACGGCCATGCTCAAGGTGCGCAGGATGATGTCGAAGTTCGAGGGGTTGAACAGGGCGGCGAAATTGCCCAGGGTCAGGGTCGGCGTCACCGCCATGGTGAAGTCGTCGAAGGTGTAGAAGCCCTGCCACATCAGGTTGAGCAACGACCCCAGGTAGATCGCGCCGAACCAGGTCAAAGGCGCAATCAGCAGCAGTGACAGGTACAGGTTGGGGCGCCGGTACAAAAGGTTGGCAAAGCGCCGCAGCGGGCTTGCAGAGGGTTGCGCCAGGCTCATGTCAGCGGCCCTCGGCCAGCACGGTTTCCTGCAGCGCCGTCATCGCCTCGCGCGGCCAGCGCACCTGCACCCGCTGGCCGGCCTGCCAGGGTTGCGGCTGGTCTTGCCAGCGGTCGTTGGCGTGGCTCACCGCCAGCAATTGGCCGTTGTCCAGCTGCACTTCGTAGCGCGTGGCGCTGCCCTGGTACTGGATGTCGCGCAGCAGGCCGCTGAGCTGCACGTGCGGCCCGTCGCCGGGCAGGTCGCCCAGGCGGATATGTTCGGGGCGAATGGAGAACGGCGCGCGCGCCCCGCTGAGCTGCTCGGCCAGGTCGCCGCGGACCACGTTGGAGGTGCCGACGAATTCGGCGACGAAGGTGGTGGCCGGCTTCATGTAGAGCTGGCGCGGGGTGTCGACCTGCTCGATGCGCCCGCGGTTGAACACCGCCACGCGGTCGGACATCGACAGCGCCTCGGTCTGGTCGTGGGTGACGAAGATGAAGGTGATGCCCAACTGGCGCTGCAGCTTCTTCAGCTCGCCCTGCATCTGTTCGCGCAGTTTCAGGTCGAGCGCGCCCAGCGGCTCGTCGAGCAACAACACCCGTGGCCGGTTGACCAGGGCGCGGGCCAGGGCCACACGCTGGCGCTGCCCACCGGAAAGCTGCGCCGGCTTGCGCTCGCCGTAGCCGGCCAGGGCGACCATGGCCAGGGCCTCTTCGGCCCGGGCATGGCGTTCGGCCTTGGCCACGCCCTTGACCTTCAGGCCATAGGCAATGTTGTCGCGCACGTTCATGTGCGGGAACAGTGCGTAGTCCTGGAACACCGTGTTGACGTCCCGCTGGTAGGGCGGCACGCCAGCGGCTTCGCTGCCATGGATGCGGATCGAGCCGCTGTCGGGTTGTTCGAAGCCGGCGATCAGGCGCAGGCAGGTGGTCTTGCCCGAGCCTGAAGGGCCGAGCATGGAAAAGAATTCGCCGTCTTCGATGTCGATGCTGACCTGGTCGACAGCCTTGACCTCGCCGAAGGTGCGGCAAACCTGGGTGAACTGGACGGCTAGGGGCATGGGCACTACTCGGCTGTTGTGTTGGGTTGCCTGGCCCCATCGCCGGCACTTGTGGGAGCCGGCGATGGGGCCAGTACAGGCGCAATCGACCTCAGCGCCCGCCCATGATCGCGATGTAGTCCTGGGTCCAGCGGCTATAGGGCACGAACTTGCCGCCCTGGGCCTGTGGCGTCTTCCAGAAGGCAATCTTGTCGAAGTTGTCGAAACCGTTGGTCTTGCACCCTTCGGCCCCCAGCAGTTCGCTGCTGGTGCACGCCGCCGGCACCGCCGGCAACGAGCCGAACCAGGCCGCCACATCGCCCTGCACCTTCGGTTGCAGCGACCAGTCCATCCACTTGTAGGCGCAGTTGGGGTGCTTGGCCTCGCTGTGCAGCATGGTGGTATCGGCCCAGCCAGTGGCGCCTTCCTTCGGAATGGTCGAGGCCACGGGCTGGTTTTCGGCCTTCAGGCCATTGACCATGTAGCCCCACGAACTGGACGCGACCACCCCCTCGTTCTTCACATCGCTCATCTGCACCGTGGCGTCGTGCCAGTAACGATGGATCAGCGGCTGCTGCTGGCGCAGCAGTTCGAGCACGGCCTTGTACTGGGCCTCGTTGAGCTCGTAGGGGTCCTGGATGCCCAGCTCCGGCTTGGCCGATTTCAGGTACAGCGCCGCGTCGGCGATGTAGATCGGCCCGTCGTAGGCCTGCACCCGGCCCTTGTTCGGCTTGCCGTCGGGCAGCTCTTGTGGCTGGAACACCACACCCCAGCTGGTCGGCGCCTGCTTGAAGGTGTTGGTGTTGTACAGCAGCACGTTGGGGCCCCACTGGTACGGCGTGCCGTAGACCTGCTTGTCGACCACGTACCAGCCGCCGTTCTGCAGGCGTGGGTCGATGTTCTTCCAGTTGGGGATCAGCGCGGTGTTGATCGGCTGCACCTTCTTGCCGACGATCAGCCGCAGCGAGGCATCGCCGGAGGCGGTGACCAGGTCGTAGCCGCCCTTGTTCATCAGGCTGACCATTTCGTCGGAGGTGGCAGCGGTCTTGACGTTGACCTTGCAACCGGTGTCTTTCTCGAAGCCGCTGACCCAGTCATAGGCCTTGTCGCTCTCGCCGCGCTCGATGTAGCCGGGCCAGGCGACGATATCCAGCTGGCCTTCGGTGGCGCCCAGGGCCTTGGGCAGCTCGGCAGCCTGCAGGCCGGCGCTGGCCAGCAGCGCGCCGGTCACGGCGCCGAGCAATGCGGTCTTGTGCACTGACATGGTGTTCCCTCTTGTTCTTGGAAATCGGGGCAGTCATCACGCAAGCGGTGAAGCATTGGCTATAAGCGTAGTGCGCTTGCGCAGTACGTTGGCGATATCGAGTCTAGTTGGCTTTTTGCCAGCTAAAGCAACATCTGGAAGCAAATCCGGGCGTGGCCGGGCACCTGGCAGGGCTTACTCTGGCCGTTACTTTCTGAAACGTGGAGACACGCGCATGAACACCCGGGGCTTGCTCGATCAATTGCTCAAATCCGGCCAGCAACTGCTGAACAAGCAGTCGTCCGCCGGCAAACCTTCGCCAGGCGCGGGCGGGCTCGGCAGTCTGTTGTCCGGGGCTGGCGGCGGTGCATTGGCCGCCGGGGCCATGGGCCTGCTGCTGGGGAGCAAGAAGGGGCGCAAGGTGGGCGGCAAGGTGCTGACCTACGGCGGCCTGGCGGCGCTTGGTGTGCTTGCCTACAAGGCCTACGGCAACTGGCAGGCGCGCCAGGGCGCAGGGCAGGGCGCTGCGCCGCAGACCCTCGACCGGCTGCCGCCGGCCCAGGCCGAAATCCACAGCCAGGCGGTGCTGCGCGCCCTGGTGGCGGCGGCCAAGTCCGATGGCCATATCGATGAGCGCGAACGGCAACTGATCGAAGGCGAGTTCACCCGCCTGGACAACGACGGCGAGCTGCAGCAGTGGCTGCACACCGAGCTCAACAAGCCCCTGGACCCGGCCGAAGTCGCCCGCGCGGCGCAAACCCCGGAGATGGCGGCAGAGATGTACCTGGCCAGCGTGATGATGGTCGACCAGGAAAACTTCATGGAGCGCGCCTACCTCGACGAACTGGCCCGCCAGCTGCGCCTGGACCCTGCCTTGCGCCAGGAACTGGAGAACCAGGTGCGCCTCGCCTCGGCGCAATAAGTGGCAATTGGCCTGTCCACTGGGCAAGGATGCCTGAATACCCCGCACTTCAGCCGCAAAACCGTAGGAAGCCTAGGCTATACTTCGACGATTTTTCCCGCTCGTTGTGAATTCCTGAGGGCTGAATGTGAAGAACTGGACCTTGCGCCAACGGATCCTGGCAAGTTTCGCCGTGATCATCGCCATCATGCTGCTGATGATCGTGGCCGCCTACTCGCGGCTGGTGGCGATCGAAAGTGCCGAGGAGGCGGTGGGTACCGACAGCATTCCCGGGGTCTACTACAGCTCGATGATCCGCAGCGCCTGGGTCGACAGCTACGTCACCAGCCAGCAGCTGGTGGGGTTGTCCAACCACCGCGAAATCACCCCGGCCGACATGGAGCTGTTCAAGAGCTTCGAAGAGCGCCTCAAGCAGCACATGGCCAGCTACCAGGCCACCATCCAGGACCGCGGCGACCAGGCCAGGTTCGATGACTTCGTGAAGATGGAAGAAACCTACGTCAAGATCGTTGGCGAGGTGCTCGATGCCTATCGCCAGCACAACTACGGCGAAGCCCAGCGGCTGATCAGCGACGTGCTGACCCCGGCCTGGGTCGATGGGCGCAAGCACCTCAACACGGTCATCGAGCACAACCGCGAATCGGCTGATGCCGCCACCCAGGAAATCGTCAGCGCCGTGAGCACCGCCAAGGGCAGCATGATGGTTTCGCTGTTGCTGGCGATCATTGCCGCCGGTATCTGCGGCCTGTTGCTGATGCGCGCCATCACCGCGCCGGTGCAGCGCGTGGTGCATGCCCTCGACAAGCTGCGCTCGGGCGATTTGAGCATGCGCCTGAGCCTGGACCGCAAGGATGAATTCGGCGCCATCGAAAGTGGCTTCAACGAAATGGCCGAGGCGCTGGCCAACCTGGTGTCCCAGGCCCAGCGCTCGTCGGTGCAGGTGACCACCTCGGTCACCGAGATTGCTGCCACCTCCAAGCAGCAGCAGGCCACCGCCACCGAAACCGCAGCCACCACCACCGAGATCGGCGCCACCTCCCGGGAAATCGCCGCCACCTCGCGCGACCTGGTGCGCACCATGACCGAAGTGACCAGCGCCGCCGACCAGGCCTCGAGCCTGGCAGGCTCCGGCCAGCAAGGCCTGGCGCGCATGGAAGAGACCATGCACCAGGTCATGGGGGCTGCCGACCTGGTCAACGCCAAACTGTCGATCCTCAACGAAAAGGCCAGCAACATCACCCAGATGGTGGTGACCATCGTCAAGGTCGCCGACCAGACCAACCTGCTGTCGCTCAACGCCGCCATCGAAGCGGAAAAGGCCGGCGAATACGGCCGCGGTTTTGCCGTGGTCGCCACCGAGGTGCGGCGCCTGGCCGACCAGACGGCCGTGGCCACCTACGACATCGAGCAGATGGTGCGGGAAATCCAGTCGGCGGTATCGGCCGGGGTCATGGGCATGGACAAGTTCTCCGAAGAAGTGCGCCGCGGCATGTTCGAGGTGCAGCAGGTGGGTGAGCAACTGAGCCAGATCATCCACCAGGTGCAGGCGCTGGCGCCGCGGGTGCTGATGGTCAACGAGGGCATGCAGGCCCAGGCCACCGGTGCCGAGCAGATCAACCAGGCGCTGGCCCAGCTCAGCGACGCCAGTACCCAGACCGTGGAATCGCTGCGCCAGGCCAGCTTTGCCATCGATGAGCTGAGCCAGGTGGCCGCCGGCCTGCGTGGCGGCGTGTCGCGTTTCAAAGTCTGACCCAGATGACCGACCTGCATCCGCATTCGGCAGCGGCGGCCCGCGCCAAGGGCACGCTGTACCTGCAGTTTCGACTCGACCAGCAGCGCTTCGCCCTGGATGTGCGCGAAGTGATCGAGGTGCTGCCGCGCCGGCCGCTCAAGCCGATCGCCCAGGCCCCGGCCTGGGTCGCCGGCATCCTCGCCCACCGCGGCGTGCTGGTGCCGGTGATCGACCTGTGCGCCCTGAGCTTTGCCCGGCCCGCCGCCGAGCGCACCAGCACGCGCCTGGTGCTGGTGCACTACCGCAAGGTGCATCAACTGGGGCTGATCCTGGAACAGGCCACCGACACCCTGCGCTGCCCGCCAGACGAGTTCCAGCCCTATGGCCTGGACAACGGCGAGGCGCCTTACCTGGGCCCGGTGCGCCAGGATGCCCAGGGCATGCTGCAGCGCATCGAAGTGGATGACCTGCTCAGCGATGCGGTGCGCGCGTTGCTGTTTGCCGAGCAGCCAGGCCAGCAGCAGGTGGGTTCATGAGCCATCAGCGGTTTTTCCGTTTCTTGCAGGAGCGCATCGGCCTGGATGTCGAGTCGGTGGGCATCCCCATGGTCGAGCGGGCCCTGCGCCAGCGCTGTGTCGCCCTGAATGCCGCCGACCTCGACGATTACTGGCTGCGCCTGCAGCAGTCGGCAGACGAACAACAGGCGCTGATCGAGGCGGTGATCGTTCCGGAAACCTGGTTTTTCCGCTACCCCGAATCGTTCACCGCGCTGGTCGGCCTGGCCCACAAGCGCTTGGCCGAACTGGCCGGCGAGCGGCCGTTGCGCCTGCTCAGCCTGCCCTGTTCCACCGGCGAGGAGCCTTATTCGCTGGCCATGGCCCTGCTGGATTCGGGCATGCAGCCGGCGGCCTTCCAGGTCGATGCAATCGATATCAGCCCCAATTCGGTGGCCAAGGCGAAAAAGGCCGTGTACGGGCGCAACTCCTTCCGTGGCCAGGCGCTGGCATTTCGCGAGCGGCATTTCCACGAAGCCGGCGACAACCATGAGCTGGACGCGCGGGTGCGGCAGCAGGTGAGGTTCGAAGTGGGCAATGTGCTCGACCCGATCCTGGCCGGGCGCAATGGCCAGTACGATTTCGTGTTCTGCCGCAACCTGCTGATCTACTTCGACGTGCCGACCCAGCAGCGGGTCTTCGAGGTGCTCAAGCGCCTGGTGCACGACCAGGGTGTGCTGTTCATCGGGCCTGCCGAGGGCAGCCTGCTGGCGCGCCTGGGCATGCGCCCGTTGGGGATTGCCCAGTCGTTTGCCTACGTGCGCCAACCTGCCGAAACGCCGGTTGCTGCGCCCAAACCCCTGCACAGCGCCCCCGCCAGCGTCGCGCCGAGCGTGCCCAGCCGGCCAGCGCCAGCGCCTGCGCCGCCGCCGCGCAGGCTGATAGCGGCCGCAGCGCCCAAGGCTGAACCACGCGAGAGCGAAAGCGAGCTGCTGGCCAGCATCGCCCTGCTGGCCAATGCCGGTGACAGCGCCCAGGCGCGAGCGAGCTGCCAGCGCTACCTGCGCGAGTTTGCGCCCAAGGCCCAGGTGTACTACTGGCTGGGGCTGCTCAGCGACACCGAAGGCGACGCCGCGCAAGCGCTGAGCCATTACCGCAAGGCCCTTTACCTGGAGCCGCAGCATGCCGAAGCGCTGCTGCACCTGGCCACTTTGCTGGCTGCCCAAGGGGACAGCGCCGGGGCCCGTCGCTTGCAGGAACGCGCCGCGCGCGCCGGTCGGGAGTCTGAACGATGAACGTCGAACACGCCGTGGAGCTGCTCGCCGAAGACGACCAGCACATCGATGACTGCTGGAACCGCATCGGCGTGCATGGCAACAAGCAGTGCCCGCTTTTGGAGCGGCACATCCACTGCCGCAATTGCGATGTCTACGCTGCAGCCGCCACGCGCCTGCTGGACCGCTACGCGCTGGTCCAGGACGAGCAGGTGCACCATGCGCAGGCCAGCGACGCCCATGCCGGGCGCTCGCTGCTGCTGTTCCGCCTGGGCGAGGAATGGCTGGCGCTGGCCACCGCGTGCCTGGCCGAAATCGCCCCGGTGCAGCCGGTGCATTCGTTGCCGCATCAGCGCTCGCGAGTGTTGCAGGGCGTGGCTAACGTGCGCGGCGCACTGGTGCCGTGCCTGTCCCTGGGCGACCTGCTGGGGGTGGAGCAGTTGGCCGAACAGCAGCCGCGCAGTGGCCGGGCCATGCCCCGGCTGCTGATCCTCGCTGCGGCAGGCGGCCCGGTGGTGATGGCGGTGGATGAAATCGATGGCATCCACCGCCTGGACCTCGCGCTGGCCGCTGCCGCCGAGGAAGCGGCGCCGTTCACCGCCGCCGTGCTGCAGTGGCGCGGGCGTAGCGTGCGCGTGCTGGATGAACAACAACTACTGTCTGCCGTGCAGCGGAGCCTGTCATGACCCCTGAGCAAATGCGCGACGCATCGTTGCTCGAACTGTTCAGCCTGGAAGCCGAAGCCCAGACCCAGGTGCTCAGCACCGGGTTGATGGCGCTGGAGCGCAACCCGACCCAGGCCGATCACCTGGAAGCCTGCATGCGCGCCGCCCACTCGCTCAAGGGCGCGGCGCGGATCGTCGGCCTCGATGCCGGGGTCAGCGTGGCCCATGTGATGGAAGACTGCCTGGTGGCCGCCCAGGAAGGCCGGCTGTTGCTGCGTGCCGAGCATATCGATGCGCTGCTGCGCGGTACCGACCTGCTGCTGCATATCGCCACCCCCGATGACCCGCAGGGTGAGGCCGCGGTGCCGGCGTTTCTGGTGCAGATGGCAGGCCTGATCGATCCGTCGGCCACGCCTGCGCCAGTGGCCCAGGCGCCGCGGGTCGATGTGTCGGTGCCACCACCTGCGCCAGCGCCGGCCGAGCCGCCCGTGCTCGAAGCCGAGGTGGACAGCGATGCGCCCGCCCTGCGCAAGGCTGGCAAGCGCAGTGGGGAAGGCGGCGAGCGGGTTCTGCGGGTCACGGCCGACCGCCTCAACAGCTTGCTCGACCTGTCGAGCAAGTCGCTGGTCGAGACCCAGCGCCTGAAGCCCTACCTGGCCACCTTGCAGCGCCTCAAACGCATGCACGGCCAGGGCATGCGCGCCCTCGACGGCCTCAAGGCGCAACTGGAGGACAGTGGCCAGAGCCCGGAAGTGCTCGACGCCCTGGCCCAGACCCAGCGCTTGCTGCAAGAGACCCAGCAGATCCTGCAGCAGCAGGCCGCCGACCTCGACGAATTCGGCTGGCAAGCCAGCCAGCGCGCACAGTTGCTCTACGACACCGCACTGGCCTGCCGGATGCGCCCATTCGCCGATGTGCTCACCGGCCAGAGCCGCATGGTCCGTGACCTGGGGCGCTCGCTGGGGAAGCAGGTGCGCCTGCAGATCGACGGCGAGAAGACCCAGGTCGACCGCGACGTGCTGGAAAAGCTCGACGCGCCGCTGACCCACCTGCTGCGCAATGCCGTCGACCATGGCATCGAACAGCGCGAGCAGCGCTTGCTGGCCGGCAAGCCGGAGGAGGGCGCGATACGCCTGCGCGCCTCCCACCAGGCCGGCCTGCTGATTCTCGAACTGAGCGATGACGGCGCCGGCATCGACCTTGAGCGGTTGCGCCGCAGCATCGTCGAGCGAGGCCTGTCGCCGGCGGCCACGGTGGCGCAGATGAGCGAGGCGGAGCTGCTGACCTTCCTGTTCCTGCCTGGCTTCAGCATGCGCGACAAGGTGACCGAAGTGTCCGGCCGCGGCGTCGGCCTGGATGCGGTGCAGCACATGGTCCGCGAACTGCGTGGCTCGATCGAGCTGACCCAGGTGGCCGGCCAGGGCTGTCGCTTCCACCTGGAAGTGCCGCTGACGTTGTCGGTGGTGCGCAGCCTGGTGGTGGAGGTGGGCGGCGAGGCCTACGCCTTCCCGCTGGCGCACATCGAACGCACCCTGGAGGTCAGCGCCGAGCAGATCGTGCAGATCGAAGGGCGCCAGCACTTCTGGCACGAGGGCCAGCACATCGGCCTGGTGGCGGCCAGCCAGCTGCTCAACCGGCCCAACGGCCACGGCGAGCAAAGCAGCTTGCGCGTGGTGGTGATCCGCGAACGGGAACAGCTCTACGGCGTGGCCGTGGAGCGCCTGGTCGGCGAGCGGGTGCTGGTGGTGATGCCGCTCGACCCGCGCCTGGGCAAGGTCCAGGACATCTCCGCCGGCGCCCTGCTGGACGACGGCTCGGTGGTGTTGATCGTCGACGTCGAAGACCTGCTGCGCTCGGTGGAAAAGTTGCTGAGCACCGGCCGCCTGGAACGTATCGAGCGTGGCGCCCAGGCCGGGCGCGGCGTTGCGCGCAAGCGCATCCTGGTGGTCGACGATTCGCTGACCGTGCGCGAACTGCAGCGCAAGCTGTTGAGCAACCGCGGCTACGAGGTGGCCGTGGCGGTGGATGGCATGGACGGCTGGAACGCCCTGCGGGGCGAGGACTTCGACCTGCTGATCACCGACATCGACATGCCGCGCATGGACGGCATCGAGCTGGTCACCCTGGTGCGCCGCGACCAGCGGCTGCAGTCGTTGCCGGTGATGGTGGTGTCGTACAAGGACCGCGAGGAAGATCGCCGGCGTGGCCTGGATGCCGGCGCCGACTATTATTTGGCCAAGGCCAGCTTCCACGACGATGCGTTGCTGGATGCGGTGGTCGAACTGATCGGAGGTGCTCAAGGATGAAGATCGCCATCGTCAACGACATGCCCATGGCCGTGGAGGCGTTGCGCCGGGCCCTGGCCTTCGAGCCTGCGCACGAAGTGATCTGGGTCGCCGGCAATGGCGCCGAGGCCGTGGGCAAGTGCGCCGAGGCTACCCCCGACCTGATCCTCATGGACCTGATCATGCCGGTGATGGACGGCGTCGAAGCGACCCGGCGGATCATGGCCGAGACGCCGTGCGCCATCGTCATCGTCACCGTCGACCGCAAGCAGAACGTGCACCGGGTGTTCGAAGCCATGGGCCATGGCGCCCTGGATGTGGTCGATACCCCGGCGCTTGGTGCGGGCGATGCGCGCGAGGCGGCGGCGCCGCTGCTGCGCAAGATCCTCAACATCAGCTGGCTGATCGGCCAGCAGCGCCCCAGCGCGACCAAGCCGGTGGCCGCGCCCATACGCGATGCCGCCCAGCGCCGGGGCCTGGTGGCGATAGGCTCCTCGGCCGGTGGGCCGGCGGCCCTCGAGGTGCTGCTCAAGGGCCTGCCCAAGGCGTTTCCGGCGTCCATCGTGCTGGTGCAGCATGTCGACCAGGTGTTCGCCGCCGGCATGGCCGAATGGCTCAGCAGCGCCTGCGGGCTGCCGGTGCGCCTGGCCCGCGAGGGGGAGCCGCCGCAGCCGGGGCAGGTGCTGCTGGCCGGCACCAACCACCATATCCGCCTGCTGCACAATGGCCAGTTGGCCTACACTGCTGAACCGGTCAACGAAATCTACCGGCCCTCGATCGATGTGTTCTTCGAGAGCGTGGCGCGCTACTGGCGCGGCGATGCGGTGGGCGTGCTGCTCACCGGCATGGGCCGCGATGGCGCCCAGGGCCTCAAACTGATGCGCCAGCAGGGCTTCCTGACCATTGCCCAGGACCAGTCCAGCAGCGCAGTCTACGGCATGCCCAAGGCCGCCGCGGCAATCGATGCGGCGGTGGAAATCCGTCCGCTGGAGCGAATTGCCGGGCGCTTGATGGAAATCTTTGCAAAATGACGATATGTATTGAATCACGCCGCCCCGGCTGCAGTGATCAGGTGAAAATGGATGACTGATTTACCGATCGACGGTTTCGCGACTACCAACGAAAACTCGGCGATGGTGCTGCTGGTCGACGATCAGGCTATGATCGGCGAAGCCGTGCGTCGTGGCCTGGCCCATGAAGAGAACATCGACTTCCACTTCTGCGCCGACCCGCACCAGGCGGTGGCCCAGGCCATGCGCATCAAGCCCACGGTGATTCTCCAGGACCTGATCATGCCCGGCCTGGACGGCCTGACCCTGGTGCGCGAATACCGCAACAACCCGGCCACCCAGGACATTCCCATCATCGTCCTGTCGACCAAGGAAGACCCGCTGGTCAAGAGCGCAGCGTTCGCCGCCGGCGCCAACGACTACCTGGTCAAGCTGCCCGACACCATCGAGCTGGTGGCGCGCATTCGCTACCACTCGCGCTCGTACCTGACGCTGTTGCAGCGGGACGAGGCCTACCGCGCCCTGCGCGTCAGCCAGCAGCAGTTGCTCGACACCAACCTGATGCTGCAGCGGCTGATGAACTCCGATGGCCTCACCGGGTTGTCCAACCGCCGCCACTTCGACGAGTACCTGGAGCTGGAATGGCGCCGGGCCATGCGTGAACAGCAGCAGTTGTCGCTGCTGATGATCGATGTGGATTTCTTCAAGGTGTTCAACGACAGCTTCGGCCATCTGGCCGGCGACGAGGCGCTGCGCCAGGTCGCCGAGGCCATCCGTGGCTCGTGCTCGCGGCCCACCGACCTGCCGGCACGCTACGGTGGCGAGGAATTTGCCCTGGTGCTGCCCAACACCTCGCCGGGCGGGGCGCGGCTGGTGGCGGAAAAGCTGCGCCAGACCGTGCATGGCCTGAACATTCCGCACATCGCGCCCGAGGCCAACTCGCGGCTGACCGTGAGCATTGGCCTGGCCACCCAGACGCCAGCGATCGGCAGCCATTGCCGGCAGCTGATCTCGGCGGCGGACAAGGGCCTGTACCTGGCCAAGGACAGCGGCCGCAACCAGGTCGGGATCGCCTGAAGGGCCTCGTCGCCGGCTGGCCGGCGATGAGGCTGTCTCGACTGCCCGGCGGGTCTGCCGCCAAGCCCAAGACTCGGTTATACTCCCCGGCTTTTCACCGAATTCGCGCGAGTAGCCTGCCCATGGAAATCCAACCGATCCTGAACACCATCAAGGACCTTACCGAGCGTTCCCAGTCCATTCGGGGGTATCTTTGACTACGATCACAAGCATGACCGCCTGATCGAAGTCAACCGCGAGCTGGAAGACGCGGCCGTCTGGAACAAGCCCGAGTACGCCCAGGCCCTGGGCCGCGAGCGTGCCATGCTGGCGCAGGTGGTCGAGACCCTGGACAAGATGGCCAATGGCCTGGCCGACTGCAAGGACCTGCTCGACATGGCCGTCGAGGAAGGTGACGAAAGCGCTGTCAGCGATGTCGAGACCGAACTGCAGGCCCTGGAAGAATCCTTGGCCCAGCTCGAGTTCCGTCGCATGTTCAGCGGCGAGATGGACATGAACAACGCCTACCTGGACATCCAGGCCGGCTCCGGCGGTACCGAAGCGCAAGACTGGGCCAACATCCTGCTGCGCATGTACCTGCGCTGGGCCGACAAGCGCGGTTTCGACGCCACCATCATCGAGCTCTCCGAAGGCGAAGTCGCCGGCATCAAGGGCGCCACCGTGCACATCAAGGGCGAGTACGCCTTCGGCTGGCTGCGCACCGAGATCGGCGTGCACCGCCTGGTACGCAAGAGCCCGTTCGACTCCGGTGCCCGTCGCCACACCTCGTTCTCGGCGGTGTTCGTGTCGCCCGAGATCGACGACAAGGTCGAGATCGAGATCAACCCGTCCGACCTGCGCATCGACACCTACCGCTCCTCCGGTGCCGGTGGCCAGCACGTGAACACCACCGACTCGGCGGTTCGTATCACCCACGTGCCGACCAACACCGTGGTGGCCTGCCAGAACGAACGCTCCCAGCACGCCAACAAGGACACCGCCATGAAAATGCTGCGGGCCAAGTTGTACGAACTGGAAATGCAAAAGCGCAACGCCGCCTCCCAGGCGCTGGAAGACAGCAAGTCGGACATCGGCTGGGGCCACCAGATCCGCTCCTATGTGCTGGATGACTCGCGCATCAAGGACCTTCGCACCGGCGTCGAGCGTAGCGACTGCAACAAGGTTCTGGACGGCGACATCGACCAGTACCTGGAAGCGAGCCTCAAGCAGGGGCTGTAAGCCGCACACCACTGCCGCGATGCCTGGCTGCCCGCCGGTGTCGCGTGCCCTGCCCGAATAGGGCAACGAATACCTGATGGA